>CAZLMT010000075.1:8859-11254 GCA_964560615.1 uncultured Actinomyces sp. | reverse complement strand
CCGCCCGGAGTCTGGCGACGCCAGCCCGGCCATGAGTGCAAGAAGCGTGCTCTTGCCCGCGCCATTGCGACCGACGACCGCGATGCGCTCAGCCTCGCCGACGCCGAGGGACACGTCATCGAGGAGCGGGCGCTCGCCATAGGCCTTCGACACCCGATCGAAGTTGACGAGATTGCGCCCTGCCACCGATGCTCCCTAATCGCTCGACTGAGCAGTCTGCAGCATCCGTCGCATGCGCTGGACGCGCACACCCCCGGCCAGCCATGCGGCTGCGGAGGTGCCCGTCACTACGAACCCGTGCTTCTCATAGAGCCGGCGAGCGCCGGAGTTCTTGGCATCCACGTCGAGGGCAATGCTGGTCATGCTCGCCTCGCGGGCCCGCGCCACGGCATCCTCCAGCAGCGCCGCGCCCACTCCCCTGCCCCGCGCCTTGGGCGTGACCGACACGGCCGTGATGTACCACTCGCCCGGATCGTGGTGGTGCATGAAGGAGAGGAAGGGTTGGAAAGCCATGCCCACGGCGGTGAGGCGCAGTCGCGTCAGACCCCAGGGGAGGCCGAGGGAGTCGTCCGGCTCGAGAGTGTCCGCCCGGCCCCCAAGGAGGACTCCGAGCAACTCATCGTCCCTTTCGGCGATGCGGGCGCGCTCGACCGACCATGCATGCCCGGGTTGATCAATCACCGTAGTGAGGATCTGCTCCCAGCGAGATCCCAGCATGATGGAGAACATCCTGTCGGTGGCGGTCTCCAGATCCCATGCCACTGCAGTGACGTCAGCAGAGCCCGGGACGGCGTCGCGCAGGATCACGGAGATCAGATATCGATGCTCAGGATGGCGTCGTTGCCGTCCATGG
Organism: uncultured Actinomyces sp.; assembly: GCA_964560615.1. GTDB lineage: Bacteria > Actinomycetota > Actinomycetes > S36-B12 > S36-B12 > Mxb001. The sequence continues at coordinate 10,401 of CAZLMT010000075.1, read as the reverse complement.
AGATGGAGAGGTCGACACCGTCCTCGATGCGCTGGTAGTCGGCTTCGCTCACCGTGACGATCGGCATCGCGGTGTCGTAGAGCTCGGCCGCCACGAGTGCGCCCGTCGCAATGATGCCGTCGGGCTCGGTGAGCACGATTCCCGCGGGCGCGATGCCCAGACGCAGCAGCTCGGCGAGCACATAGGTGCCCGAGCTCGAACCCCTCCCGGAGCGCATGACGAGGATGCGGCCGGTGACAACTGCTCCGTGCTGGGGGTGGTGGACGTCGATGATGTCACCCTCAGGACCGATCCCACCCCAGAAGGACACGGGCTCATCGAGCTTGAGCACCGCGGCCGATGCCTCACCCGAGGTCACGCGCCAGCCCGTGATCGCACTCATGTGAAGAGCTCCCGATTCCAGGTCACGAGACCCGTCGTGGCCGACTGCACGCACTCGTCGAGGGTGGCGAGCACGACGTCGACGCCCATGTTGCCGGGTGCATAGTGGGCCCACTTGCCAGAGTTGGTCATCACGGTGCGCGTGCCCGGGCGCAGGATCGAGGTGACGTAGGTACAGGTGTCGAGCACGAAGGTCACGCCCCACTCCTCCATCGGCTGCACGAGCCCTCGACGCTCGGCCTCGGCGAAGACAGACCTCCCGGTGGAGATGTAGAAGGCGACCCCCTCGGCGAGCGGCGGCCCACCCACGATGGCCGCGTAGGTCTCGGCGATTTCGTCCACGGACGCGTGCGGAGTGCCCAGGCTCACCGCATCGAGCTTGTCCTCGCGTGCGGTCGAGAGTTCTTGGCGCGCGGCATTGAGCCGCTGCGCGGTGATGTGGTGCACGGGAGCGTCGACATGAGACCCAAGCGCCGCCTCAAGCGTGGGCGCCTCGGGGGTGCGACCGACGACATGGAAGAGCGCCACTCCGCCCGACGACGCCGCAGCCGCGCCCACCGCCTTGAGACTGTCCTCCGACACGTCTGCCGGGAGGCCGACGAAGACGGGATTAGTCGTGCCCGCGATCGCACCCGCGAGGTAGCCGAGCACGGGATAGGTCACGTCGAGGGCGAGAGTCTCGGGCGACAGGCTGGTGCAGTCGAGCACGACATCGCCCTGGCGCTCAGAGTCGAGATGCAGGCCACCGCGGGGCGCCTTGCCGGTGATCGCGGCGGCGATGTCGACGAAGTCGCCGTAGCGATCGGTGCGCGCACCGAGCACGGAATTGGCGAAGACGATGGCATTGGACTCCGCCCAGGCGATATTGCGACCGACCTCAGGTCGGGAGTCCATCTGGTACGGCGCACAGGTCCAGGTCTGACGGCAGCCGAGGTCGACGTAGGCCTGCATGAGGTCGCGGCCACCCTGGGCGACCCAGCGCTCACGCTCGGTGTTCTGCAGGATCAGGTGCGGGTGGATGAGATCGACCGAGCCGACGTTGACCGTCGTCGGCACGCGGACCTGGCCCCCGAGCGCCACGAGCTTCTGGGCGAAGTCCAGGCCCGCCTGGCCGTAGAAGATGCATCCGTCGATGTGGACGGAGTCGATGTCGACGAGTTC
>CAZLMT010000075.1:8285-8849 GCA_964560615.1 uncultured Actinomyces sp. | reverse complement strand
GGAGGGCAACGGCAGGGCCATGCTCCCCCTCCAGCATTGCCTGCTCATGCTCGGTGAGCGTGAGGGACATGCCTGCAGGCTACCCAAGTCCTCGCGGGCGCCGCGCCCGGATGAGCCCGGGACGGGCGGATTCGTTGACTCGCCGGGCCTTCACTCGGTTGGCCTATCGGCCAGGGAACGCCCGTGCAGGAGGAAGGGCAGCGCGATCAGATAGACGACCACGGCTGCCATCAGGGCAGCGCCGGCACTGATGCGCACAAGCACCGCTCCCACGAGGGCGGCGACGAAGAACACGCTGAGTGACGCGGCCCGATACTTCCAACGCTGGTTGGTCCCGCCGACGACAGACCAGTTGGACAGTAGCCTCACGAGGGTGAGCGTCATGACATTCGTCGCCACATCGGGGACAGCGTGATAGAGGACAGCGGCATTCTGCAGGCCCATGGCGAAGGAGAGAATCGCGACGATGATCATCGCGTCGCTGCTCTCGGACCCCGGGCTCCACGCCAGCGCGAGGATCGTCGCGATAGCCACGAGCACGGCAATCACCACGAAGGGGTGCCG
>CAZLMT010000075.1:6069-8275 GCA_964560615.1 uncultured Actinomyces sp. | reverse complement strand
CCGACGCCGGGCTCCGAATCTAGGGCTCATGAGCAAGAAGCCGCATCCCAAGGCCCCGAGGCTGAAGGTGACGAGGGGCACCAGGAAGCGCGGAACAACCTCCCAACCACCGCCCTGGCCGATGTCGAAGGCAAGGAACATGATGTTGCCGGTCATGATCTCTGCGAAGACCCCGCCGAGTGCCAGGAACGTGGCCGCATCGATGAGTCCGCACGCTGCCGTCAGCATGTAGATGCCGGGCGTGATCGTGCGCGGTCGCATGCGCGCAGCCTAGGTCAGTACTCACGATCGTCGCGTCGAAGGACTCGATAGTCTCTGCGCATGTCGGAGTCCCGCGGCCAGTTGTGGCTGCTGCGCCACGGTGACACGGAGTGGGCGTCCGCAGGTAGGCACACCGGCCGCACCGACATCCCGCTCAGCGCGCCTGGCGAGACTTCCGCGCGTGCGCGCGCCCGAGACCTCGAGAGACACTCCTTTGCACTCATCCTCTGCTCACCTCTGTCGCGGGCTCGGCGTACAGCCGAACTCGCGGGCGTGACACCTGACGCGATTGACGAGGACCTGCTCGAGTGGGACTACGGCGCCTGGGAGGGCCTCACGACCGCGGAGATCCGGGAGCGACTCGGCGAGCCCACGTGGACCATCTGGGACGAGCCCATCCCGCCCGGCGCGACCCCGGGTGAGCAGACGACCGATGTGGGTGTGCGCTGCCAGCGCGTCATCGACCGCTGCATGCCCGAGATCCTCGATGGTCGCGACTGCCTCCTCGTGGCCCATGGGCACCTGCTGAGAATGCTGACCGCGACCTGGCTGGGACTACCCGCCCGCGATGGGCGGCTCTGGGCCCTGAGCGCCGGAGGGCTCTCGGTCCTCGGCTGGGAGCGCACCCAGGCCGTCATATCCCGCTGGAATATCTGACCCGCTTTGCGCACGTTTCGGGGGCAACTCAGGCTCGATTCTCCCCGCAACATGCGCAGAGTGCCGCGCGCCTGCACAGGGGAGACCGAAGTCGGCTCCACACTGAGCCCATGACTGTCACCGTGATCGAGATGGACTCAGCCACCGCCGCCGCCATGAAGCGTCTGCGCCGGCTCAATGTCATCGCCGGCTTTGCCCACCTGATCCAGATGATCCTCATCCTCATCCTGGCGACCGACTTTGCGCTCCCGATCACGGCGGCGTACGTCGAGGGGCCTCCCGGCACTCCCGCGTCCGACCCGGTGACCCTCGTCGACGTCCGCGTCGCCTGGGGTGTGGCGGCGTTCTTCGGCCTGTCGGCGCTCTTCCACTTCCTGGTGGCTAGCCCGCTCTTCTACGGCCGCTACGTCGCCGGGTTGCTCGAGCGCCACAACTACTTCCGCTGGGTGGAGTACTCCCTGAGCTCGTCCATCATGATCGTGCTCATCGCGCAGATCGTCGGCATCTTCGATGTCGCCGCGATCATCGCGATCTTCGGCGTCAACGTCTCGATGATTCTCTTCGGCTGGCTTCAGGAGAAGTACGTCGAGCCCGGCGGCGGACTCACGCCCTTCTGGTTCGGCTGCATCGCCGGCATCGTGCCGTGGATCATCATCGTGATCTTCGTCATCACACCGGGATCCACCAGCGGCAATCAGACTCCCGGCTTCGTCTACGGCATCATCATTTCACTCTTCATCCTCTTCAACTGCTTCGCACTCGTGCAGTACCTGCAGTACAAGCCGGTGGGCAAATGGGCCAACTACCTGCGCGGGGAGTCGGCGTACATCATCTTGAGCCTCGTCGCGAAGTCCGCCCTTGCCTGGCAGGTCTTTGCCGGCACCCTCGTCCCGCCTGCCTGAGCGTGCTTGGGCATGCGCGTCGCTCCCCTTGCCCCTAACCTCTGGCCATGAATCTCCTCACCAAGACTTGCGTCACGATCGCCCTCACCGCCCTGGCTCTGTCGAGCGGGGTGGCAACAGCCGCGGAGCACCAGCACGGCAACGGCGACGGAAAGTCGGGCTACTCCCTCTCCCTGCGCATCGACCGCGTCAAGGCGGCGACAGGCCAGGTGAAGTTCACCGTCACGCCCAAGGGCTTCACCTATGTGAAGGTCCCCGACGACGGGGCGCCCAACGTCGTCGGCGAGGGCCACGCCCACATCTACGCCAAGGACACCACCACCGGCAAAGTGCGCTACATCGGCTGGACCGGCAATGGGCTGACCGACTGGAGCGACCCGGATCGT
>CAZLMT010000075.1:821-6049 GCA_964560615.1 uncultured Actinomyces sp. | reverse complement strand
CGCATCTACGCCATCTTCTCCGAAAACGACCACACCGAGCGGTCCAGCATCAGGTCACGCGCGGTGGTCGTCACCATGCGATAGCACCACCACCACGCGTGCGGAACCCGACCCACGACTGACGGGCAGCCACGTCCTGAGGGGATCCGCGCGTAGGATCGCCCCATGGCTCGCACGGCGGATGACCTCATCGACGCTCGTGGCCCTCGCTTCGCGTCGGTGATCACCGCGGTCGTGCTCGGCATCGCGCTCATCGGGGTCTACACGCCCCTCTTCCCGATGCTGGTCGGCCTGCAGGCGCTGGTCTTCTTCGTCGGAGCTGCCCTGGGGGTGCGCCGCCAGCCCTACGTCGCATTCTTCGCCGCGGTGCTGGCACCGCGACTGGCGCCGGCCCCCAAGTGGCAGGATCCGACGGCCCCGCGCATCACTCAGGCAATCGCGCTCGTGCTGCTGGTGGTCGCCCTCGTGGCGTGGGCCTTCGGTGGTCTCACCGTCGCGACGGTCTGCGTCGCCGCGGCATTCGTCGTCGCGCTCACTCTGGCACTGACCGGTTTCTGCATCGGCTGCGAGGGATACGCCGTCTACCAGGACCTCAAGCGCACCTCCTCCTAACGCCGAGTGTGCACGCAACTGCGCACACTCAGCAGAGCTGGTGCGCTTAGGGAGGGGTCGGCCGGGCCTTGAGGCCTGCCAGCTGCCGCCCCGAGATCTCGTCGAGCGACTTGCCGGCGGGCTCGATCTTGAAGACCTGGGTCACCACTAGGGCAAGGATGCAGATCCCCGCCATGCCAAAGACAAGCGCGGGAATCCCGATCGCGTCCTGCAGGATCGGGAAGAAGAAGACGCCCAGGGCTGCGCCGAGCTTGGCAGCACCCGCGGCGAAGCCGTGTCCGGCAGCGCGGATATCCGACGGGAAGATCTCGGCCGGCAGGGCATACGTCGTGGCGTTGGGCCCGGCGTTCATGAAGAAGTTGAAGATCGCGAAGCCGAGGAAGACCAGACCGAGGTAGCCGGTGCCGTCTGGGCCCTGGAGTATCGACGAAACGCCGAGGATGACCAGGCCCACGGCCATGAAGATGAAGCCGGTCGTCTGCAATCGGATTCGACCCCATCGCTCGACGAGGAAGATAGCTGCGGCGAATCCGAGCACAAGGAAGACATCAAGCGCCGCCGTCCACTCCGTCGAGGCGATGTCGTCGGCAATGAAGTTGGTGTTCGACTGGTCTTGATTCCCGCCAAAGGCGAGCGCCGCGATGAGGGTCGGCGTGAAGATCCCTACACCGTAGGTCGCGATGTCCATGAGAAACCACGGGACCGAAGTAAAGATGGTGCGCCTGATCATGTCGGGCTTGAACAGCTGCGGCTGCCAGAGTGCCTGAATCCCCTCTGAGGACTGCTCGGCCTTCTCGCGGTCCTTGTCAGTGACCACCACGGGCACGTTGGTGAGTTCCTCGACGACCTTGATCGCTTCTTCCTCGTGGCCGTTTTGCGCCAACCATCGCGGACTCTCGGGGACCTTGCGTCTGAGCAAGATGATGATGAGCGCAGGGATCACACCGAAGCCGAGCATCCAGCGCCAGGAGGTCTCCTCGGGAAGGATCAGCAGCACGCCTACGCCGACCAGCGCACCGAGCAGCATGCCCACCGCCTGGAGCGAGAAGGCGGAGACGAGCCAGCGCCCGCGGTTTTTTTGGGGCAGTACCTCGGCGAGGTAGGACGCGGCGATCGGATAGTCGAGTCCGATGGCGATGCCGAGCAGAAAGCGGAAGGCGATGAGCGACCAGGTGTCCCAGGCGATCATGCAGCCGATAGAGAAGACCACGAACATCCACAGGTCGTACTTGAAGATGCGTCGCCTGCCGAGCTTGTCTCCGAGTGGCCCGAGGACAGCAGCGCCGAACATCGCGCCGACGATGGCGGCAGCCGAGATGAGGCCCTTCTGCCAGGCGTTGGCACCGAGATCCTCGGCAATGAGCGGATTGGCGACGCCGATGATGAAGAAGTCGAAGCCATCGAGCATGATGCCAAGGCCGGCAAGGAGCCAGAACTTCTTGTGAAGGCGCGTCATGCGCGCCTGGTCCAGGGCCTTGCCGAGGGGAATTGCCTTGACGTCGCTCACGGAAGCAACCTAGGAAATCCGAGCGGCTTCGTGTAGGTAAGGCACCGAGACTTCATCGGGATCGCCAAGTGTTCACCTAGCCGGTGGCGTGATCACCCGAATCGCCCGTTGACGTAATCGAAGGTCCTCGGGTCCTGGGGCTCACCAAACATGAGGTCGGTGGGGCCGTGCTCGACGATGTAGCCCGGCTGGCCGTGCTCGGCGAGGAAGAAGGCACACGTCTGGGAGACACGCTGGGCCTGCTGCATATTGTGGGTGACGATGACGATCGTGACCTCCTCGCGCAACTCCTCGATCGTCTCCTCAATGCGCCGCGTGGACGTCGGATCAAGGGCGGAGCATGGCTCATCCATGAGGAGCACCTTGGGCTTGATGGCCAGGGAGCGCGCGATGCACAGGCGCTGCTGCTGGCCCCCGGAGAGCCCGCCGCCCGGGGCGCGGAGACGGTCCTTGACCTCCTTCCACAGTCCCGCCTTGGTCAGGCAGTGCTCGACCAGCTCGTCCTTGGCGTCACCGCTCGCGTGGACGCCATTGAGCTTGAGTCCGGCGATGACGTTGTCGTAGATGCTCATGGCGGGGAAGGGGTTGGGCTTCTGGAAGACCATCCCGATCTGGCGACGGGCATCAGTAATGCGCACATTCGGGGCGTAGATGTCCTCGCCGTCCAGCAGGACCTCCCCCGCAATGCGTGCGCTGATGACGAGCTCGTGCATGCGATTGAGCGAGCGGAGGAAGGTGGACTTGCCGCAGCCCGAAGGGCCGATAAGGGCGGTCACCTGGCCCGCGGGCATGAGCAGCGACACCCTGTCGAGCACCAGATGGGTCCCGAACCAGCAGGAGATGTCGATGGCCTGGATGGAGTACAGCTGCGGGGCGGCCGTCGACGGAGAGTCGTCCACAGTCATGGTCATCGGTCGTCCCTTCAGAGGAGGTTGGGGAGCAGTCGGAGGGCGGCCATGGAGGCCATGACACCGGCGAAGAAGACGATGGGCGCGGCGACCAGCCACGCCTGCCACTTGCCCCAGCGGATCACCAGCCACACGGTCGCTACGGCGACGACGAGGAGGAGTTGCAGCCACAGCAGAAGGGGGACGAGTCCCGCGGGGTCTCCGGCCATGGCCTGCTCGGCCGGGTCGAGCGATGCGGCGGTGATGAGGCGCGGCGGTGCGGGCTGGGCCGGCGTGACCAGCTGTGCGTCGACACGCAGCAGATCGGTGGGCATGAAGCGTGGACCCATGGCGGTGACCAGCGTGAGCCTGCCTTGGCCGGGCTCGAGCACGGGCGGGAGCGGATCGCCGGGGCGTCGCACGCCGATGACCCGATACTCCGCCGGACCCTGGCCTGTGGTGGCGACGATGGTCATGCCTGGCTGGAGGATCTCCAATTGGCCGAAGGGTGCGCCGAAGGCCGCCTGTCGGCCGTAGATCACCGATGTGCCGGGCTGGCCGGGTAGCACGGTGTCGCGCTTGTGGCCCGGACCCGACTGCGTCACCGACGACGTGGTGCCCTCGACGACGACCTCCCTCATACCCAGATCGGGGATCTCCAGAATGGCCACGGGCGCACCGGGGCGCAGGAGTGCGCCGTTGACGTCGGTCTGCCCGACCGGGGCAATGGCATTCGCGAGCTCGCTGCGGAAGTCGGAGTAGAGGACCTCCTGGTCTCGCGCATGCACGAGCTGGCTGACGATGAGGAGGTTGGCCAGGAAGCCCAGACAGAGCACGCTGAAGATAATGAGGATGCTGGCGACGAGGAATCGCGGCGACTCGAGGAATCGCGCACTCCCGTCGGCATCAGCCGGCGTCGCAGCGTCGTCAGACATGGGACGCGGCTCGTCTTCGACCATGCTCATGGGAGACGGATCACTTCCCCGCGCTCACGGGCTGGTCCTCGTCGGACGCATCCGCATCAGTGGACTTCGCGCGGCCGCGCCACCAGGAGTACGCCGCTCCGATCAGGAGAAGCACTCCCACGGCGATGAGCGCAGTGCGCCAGGGGAAGGCCTGGTCCGCAGGCGCCTCGGCAGCGACCTGCTCGGCTTCGTACTCGGCGACCTCTTCGGGCTCCGGGGCAGCAGGATCGCCGTAGGCGAAGCCGGCCGAGCCCGGCACGTATCCGTCGATGAGCTCGTCGATGGGCGTCGCCGAGTCGCCCTGAGCGGCATAGCGCCCCTTGCCGTCGACGCTGATGGTGGCGGTGAAGACCTGGAGGTCGGCGGTGTCCAGTGTGTCCCGGCAGGCGAAGGTCAAGGTGTAGTCGCCCTTGATGCGCTGGCCTGGAGCGGCCGTCGCAATGTAGGTCGCGAGATCCGTCGGCAGCGGCACGACATAGTGACCCGGATAGCTATCGGGGCCGATCGTCGTGATCTTGGTGGTGCCGATGAGGTTGCCGCGGTCGGCTCCCTGGAGATTGGGACCATCCAGCATGACGGCAAACATCTGGCCCCGCGTGCAGACGTCGGACGTGGCGATGTCGATTGGAGTCAGCAGGTCGCCCTTGGCGGGCTCCACCACGAGGTAGCCCAATCGCTCGGGCTCCTCCGCGAGAGCGGGCGGTGCGGAGATGGCTGCCACAGCAACGCCCGCAACGCAGGCGGCGATCAGTCGCCTCGCCATGCTCCGCCTCGCTCCCATGACGCGCATCGTGCCGATATCGGATGAATCGGGGGTGAACACAGAGCGAGGGGCGAGCGAACGCATGGTTCGCTCGCCCCTGCCCACGTGCTACTTGGCGATCTTGATGCTCTTCGGCCAGGCTGCGGCGACATAGCCCTTCTTGGCGGCAGTCACCGTGACGACGATCGTCTTGCCCCGATCGCCGGGCTTGACCTTGTAGGAAAAGCCCGTACCGACCGTCTTGTTGCCGATCTTCCAGGTGGCCGTGACTCTCGCATCGGATGGCGACCAAGTGCCCTTGGTGACCTTGAGCGTGGCACCTACCTGACCCTTGCCCGACAGCTTGGGGGCGGTCACCACCTGGACGGGTACGTTCTGAGCACCCTCCTCGTAGGTCATCCCCCCCGCAAGCTGACGAATCGTCACCTTTGACGTGTAGACCGTGATCGGAGTCGGCACGGGCGCCACGCAGACGACGATCTTCACGGCGTTCA
>CAZLMT010000075.1:450-745 GCA_964560615.1 uncultured Actinomyces sp. | reverse complement strand
GGATGGCCGAGCCGTAGGCCTCTTCGGCCATCCCGAACGTGTAAGACACCGGAATCGTCATGGGAGCGGTCTGCGCACCCGTGGCACCGATCGCCGAGAGCGGCTGGAGGCCGTTCATGGAGATCTCCTCCGTCAGGCTTCCGCCCACGAGCTTGATGGCGTAGTGGGTTGCAGCAGCGCTCGCGCAACCCCCTGTCGTCGTCACAGCCAGGGCGGTGTCCGCATCACCTGTCGTCGGGGTGATGCTCAGGGTGCCGTTGGCCGAGGCCGCGGGGGCGGCCACAAGGGCCGCTCC
>CAZLMT010000075.1:0-332 GCA_964560615.1 uncultured Actinomyces sp. | reverse complement strand
GCTTGGCCTTGCAGATGAGCGAGTCCTTGCCGACGAAGACCTTGTACTCAAGGGAATTGGTTTCCGTGACCTTGGCCGTCGGGATCAGGTTGAAGACGTCGCGGACACCCGAGAAGGTCGTGTTGATGACGGTCGGGACCACGCCGTCGATGACGCCGATGACCGCGCGTCCGCGGCGGTCGGGAGCCGTGCCGTAAAGCTGGGCCTGGTAGACGGCAGCGGAGTAGGGCATGATCTGGTTCTTCTTGAGCTCGCGGCCGTCATGCTCCTGGGGCAGGTTGCCGGGGAAGGTGCCGCCATCCTTCTGCGGCACGAGGCAGGGGTACTGCGAC
>CAZLMT010000074.1:3654-11399 GCA_964560615.1 uncultured Actinomyces sp. | reverse complement strand
AGGATCGGCATGCCGTAGATCGGGGCCGACTTGTCCGAGCGCGCCGCCGGGTTGACGACGTCGTTGGCGCCGACGACGAGCACGACGTCGGTGGTGGCGAAATCGGGATTGATCTCCTCCATCTCCTTGAGCTGCTCGTAGGGCACCGACGCCTCGGCGAGGAGGACATTCATGTGACCCGGCATGCGGCCGGCGACGGGATGGATGGCGTAGTCGACCTCGATGCCACGCGCGGTGAGGAGATCGGCAAGCTCGCGCAGGGTGGACTGCGCCTGCGCCACCGCGAGGCCGTAGCCCGGCACGAGGATGACCTTGTTGGCGTAGCCGAGCATGATCGCGATGTCGTTGGGACCAGCCGAGCGCACCGGGCGCTCTTCGCCCGTGCCGCCACCACCCTGGGTCGTGCCCGAGAAAGCGCCGAAGAGGGTGGAGGTGAGCGGACGGCCCATGGCCTTGGCCATCTCCCTCGTGAGGAGCGTGCCCGACGCACCCACGAGCGTGCCCGCGATGATGAGCAGGACGTTGCTCAGGACATAGCCCGATGCGGCCACGGACAGACCCGTGAAGGCATTGAGCAGTGAGATGACGATGGGTACGTCGGCACCGCCCACGGGCAGCACGAAGAGGATGCCGAAGATCAGCGAGAGAAGGAGCAGCACCGCGACACCGAGCGTCGACGGCGAGGCGATGACCCACACCGCACAGGCGACGGTGAGGACGGCGATGCCGATGGTGATGAAGCGACCCGCAGGCAGGACGACCGGACGGGTCGTCATGATCTCCTGCAGCTTCAGGAAGGTCACGACCGAGCCGCTTGCTGACACCCCACCGATGAGCACCGTGAGGACTGTCGCGACGAGGAAGAAGCCACCCTTGGTCGACCCGTACTCAAGGAATTCCACGAGGGCGACAAGGGCCGCTGCACCGCCGCCGGCGCCGTTGAAGAGCGCCACGAGCTGCGGCATCGCGGTCATCTTGACCTTGCGCGCGGCGACCAGGCCGATCGCGGTGCCCGCCACCAGGGCGAGGAGGATCACGATGAGGTTGTCGAGCTCGATGCCGCTGAAGAAGAGGATCACGGTCGCCAGGAGCGCGCCCAGGGCACCGAGGAGCGTGCCCATGCGGGCGGACTTCGGCGACGACAAGCCCTTGAGCGACAGGATGAAGAGGACCGCCGCGACGAGGTAGCCCAGCTGGACCCAGGTGGGAGTCATCACAGGGCTCCCTCGTCCTTGACCTTGGCCTTGGACTTGAACATCTCGAGCATGCGGTCGGTCACCGCAAAGCCGCCGACGAGGTTGATCGCGCCCAGGAGGATCGCGATGACTCCGATGATCACCTCAGGCGCCGAGTCGGCAGCTCCTGTCACCGTGATGCCACCGATGAGCACGATGCCGTGGATCGCATTGGCCCCGGACATCAGCGGCGTGTGGAGGATCGTCGAGACCTTCGAGACGACCTCGAAGCCCACGAAGATGCTCAGCACGAAGATCGTGAGGAGCGCTACCCCGTCCATATCAGGATCCTCCCTGGAGCGCGGCCTGCGCTGCCTCGTTGCGCACGTCACCGTCGAGCACTACGGCGCAGCCGTCGATGATCTCGTCGGAGGCGTCAACGACGACCTGGCCGTCCTTGGCGACGAGCGTGAGCAGCGAGTAGACATTCATGGCGTAGAGCTGGGAGGCGTGCACCGGCATCTCGCTCGGCACGTCGCGACCACCCCAGAGGATGACCTCGCCGACCATGACCTCTTCACCGGGAAGCGAACCCTCGACATTGCCACCCGTCTCCGCGGCCAGGTCGACGACGACTGAGCCGGGCTTCATGCCCTCGACCATGGATCGGGTCACGAGCAGCGGCGCCTGGCGGCCGGGGACCGCGGCCGTCGTGATGACGACATCGGCCTCAGCGATGTGGGGCGCGAGCAGGTCGCGCTGGCGCTGCGCGCGGTCGTCGCTCATCTCGCGGGCATAACCGCCGGAGCCCTCGAGAGCATCGAGATCGAGTTGGATGAAGGTGGCGCCCATGGAGCGCACCTCGTCGGCGCTCGCGGCCCGGACGTCGTACGCCGAGACGCGCGCCCCGAGGCGCTTCGCCGTGGCGATGGCCTGCAGGCCCGCGACGCCAGCGCCGAGCACGAGCACCCGGGCCGGCTGGATGGTGCCCGCGGCGGTCATGAAGAGCGGGAAGAACTTCGGCAGGCGATCGGCGGCCACCAGCGCTGCCCGATAGCCCGTGACAAGCGACTGCGAGGTGAGTGCATCCATTGACTGCGCTCGCGAGATGCGCGGGACGAGCTCGAAGGAGAGACCCGTGGCACCCGCATCATGAAGCCCTCGCACGGTCTCGAGGTCGATGGCGGGTGAGAGGAAGGACACCGCGACCGCACCCTTCTTAAGGCGCTTGGCCCTCCCGTAGTCCAGGGGCCGCACCGAAGCGACCACGTCTGCGGCAGCCAGGGCGTCGTCCATGGACGCCGTCGACACCACGAGGGCGCCGGCTGCGGAGTAGTCGGCGTCCGGCGCGAAGGCGAGATCGCCCGCCCCTGACTCCACGACCACCTCGAAGCCCAATTGCGTGAACTTGCCCACGACGGATGGCACCACGGCCACCCGCCGCTCACCCGGGCGTGTTTCCCGGGGCACGAGCAGCCTCATGTCAACCTCCGAGGCGCAGCCTACGACCAGTAGCGTGGATCGCATGCGGAAACCTTCGGCCTTCGTTCGCGGGATTCGCCGGCCCGAGGCATTCCATGGTCGAGGCGTGCGGCGGGGCTTCTTCGAGGGCTGGTACGTCAAGCTCGTCGATCACCGCCAGCAGGCTCGCTGGGCCATCATCCCCGGCGTCTTCCGTGGGCGCGACGGTGACGACGTCACCGACGAGGCCTTCGTGCAGGTGCTTGACGGCGCGACCGGTCGCTCCTGGTACCACCGCTACGACACGTCGGACTTCAATGCCAGCGATCAGCGCTTCGATGTGCGCGTCGGACCCAACCACTTCTCGGCGAGCGGCGTGCACCTCGACCTGCCTCATCTGCGGGGTGACGTCGACTTCGCGAGCGACTTCGATCCGTGGCCGGTGACCTGGCGTCGTCCGGGGATCATGGGCCCCTACGCCTGGGTGCCGCTCATGGAGTGCTACCACGGCGTCGTGTCCTTCGGTCACGACTTGCGCGGCCAGCTCATCGCCGACGGCGTGAGCCAGGACTTCGCCGGAGGCCGCGGCTACATCGAGAAGGACTGGGGCAGAGCCTTTCCTGCCGGCTACGTCTGGATGCACTCCAACCATCTGGTGGATGCGCCGGAGGCCTCCCTTGTCGCCTCGGTTGCGATCATCCCTTGGCTGCGTTCGTCCTTCCGCGGATTCATCGTGGGCTTGCGGCTCGGCCGGCGCCTTCACTCGTGGGCGACGTACAACGGTGCAAAGGAAAGGTCCCTGGAGATCGACGACAGCCACGTGCGCTGGAGCCTCGAAGGGCCATCCGGGCTGCTCGAGCTCAGCGCCGAGCGAGTCCGGGGCGGGCTGCTCCATGCACCCGTGCGCACCCGAATGCACGAGCGGGTCGAGGAGACCCTGGACGCAACCTTGCGCGTGAAGCTCACGGACCCATCGGGACAGGTCGTGCTCGACACGGTCGCCACAAGCGCGGGACTGGAAGTGCACGGTGACCTCGCGCGACTGCTTGCCGTCGGCACACGCTAGGCGCTACGAACCTCAGAAGGGATCGTCGTCGTCGCGACGCGCGAGGATCTGCGCGACAACGCGCATCATCATCGCAGCCGATAGGAAGAGGCCGACGAAGCCGATGAGGCGCAGCGGATTGGCCACCGTGTCGTTGGCGGTCAGGCCACCCGCGATGAGGACGAGGCCCGATCCGACGAGCCCCACAACACCCACCACGGTGAAGAGGATTCGGTTGAGCCAGTGCTCGACACGATGGCCATCGGCCCCGGAGTAGCGGTCGATACGTAGGGTCAGCCGGCCACTGCGGGCCTGGAGGGCGAGGTCTTCGCCCACCTGGGGCATGGAGCGCAGGATGGGCAGCGCCCGGACGAGCTCGCGAGTGAGCTGATCGCGCGGATCGAGCTCCTGATGGGCGACGATCTCGCCCATCCGCTCCTGCGCCGCAGGGCCCATGCGGAAGTCGGGGTCAAGGACGCGCAGCGTGCCGTCCAAGGTCAAGATCGCCCGCGCGAGGATCGTGAGCGCCGGCGGAGCTCCGACACCGTGGCGGTCAAGCACGCGGATGATCTCGGCAATGGCTCCCGGGTCAAACCCACCGCCCTGCAAGGTGGTGAGTACGACGCCCAGATCGAACTCGAGTGACGTGATGTCGATGCTCTCGCTGGCCTGACCCGCGACGCGTCGCACCGCGCGCGCCAGGACGGCGGGATCACGCAGAGTGAAGCCGAGCGCCATCTGCTGCAGGCCTTCGAGCGTGACGGGGTCGATCCATCCGACGGCGCCGAAGTCGATGAACCACAGCGTGCCGCTGCTGTCGACCAGCACATTCCCCGGATGCGGATCAGCGTGGTAGACGCCATCGGTGAGGATCTGTGAGAGGAAGGAATCCAAAAGGTGCTTCGCGAGTTCTGATCGCGCCACACCGCAGGAATCGACCGCGGACTGATCCGAGACCGACATGCCCACCACCTCATCCATGACGAGCATGCGCCGCGTCGTCATGTCGGCGTAGATCTCGGGGAGTTCGACGCCATCGTCGGTGGTACGGGCCCGGCGCATGGCGGCGTTGTTGGCGGCCTCACGCGTGAAGTCGAGCTCCTCGGTGATCCCGGACACGAGCTCCCGAGCCAGCCCCACGATGCCCACCCGCCGCGCCGCGGCCGAACGCCGCTCGAGGTTGCGGGCGCCGCCGAGGAGGACGCGGCCGTCGATGGCGACGCTCTCTTCGACGTCGGGTCGCTGCACTTTGACGATGACATGTCGACCGTCGCGCAGCACCGCACGATGGGTCACGCCAATCGATGCCGCGGCCAAAGGCTGCTCGTCGAAGCTCGTGAAGACCGAATTGAGCGGAGCACCCAACTCGGTCTCGACCACTGAGCGCACGGTCGCGAAGGGAAGCCCCGGCACGGAGGAGCGCAGTTGCGCAAGCTCCTCGGTGATGACCGGGGGAAGCAGGTCATCGCGCGTCGAGGCGATCTGGCCGAACTTCACGAGCATTCCGCCGGACTCCTCGAGCGTCAGCCTCAGCGCACTCGCGGTCTCAGGGGAGAGCAGCTCACTCCGCGAAGCAAGGCGTCGACCGATGAGCCCGTTCTTGCGCGCGATGCGGGCAATCTGAGTGAGCCGCCTCGTGACGGCGATCCGCGCCTTGAGGGCTCGGATGGGCCTGGGGAATCCACGCCGCCCCCGTCGAGGTCGGAGCATGGCGTCGATGACGAGGCTGGCGACCAGCGCCACGATGAGGGCGTAACCAAGCCAGGCCAGGACCAGCAGGAGGGTCGCACTGGAGTCGTTCTCGAAGTCGATCTCGACGTTGCCCTGGACCTGGATGCCCAAAAGGATGAGACCGCCGAAGAAGCCGATCACGCCTGCGGCCAGCGAACGCAGGCTCCCGCGCCGGACGTCGAGGATCCTCGCCGAGAGCCATCCCATGAGCAGGGACGCCAGGAACACGATCGTCACGACGACGATGAAGTCCCAGATGGAGCCCTCGCTCTGGATCACGGCCACATGCTCCCACGGCCCCGCTCGCGGGGCGATGGAGTCCTGTGATGCGGCTCACGCCCTGATGAGCCGGTGCTCGCTCAATTGTCGCCGCAGGTGATCCTGGAGTACATACGCACGACACGTTGGCTCCCTACAACGGAGACGACACCTGCACGAACCCGCTCCCACAAGGAGGAACACCGTGATCAGCACCACCCCCGCTGGCACTCCGCTCCCGCTCACGGGCACGTGGTTTGCGCGCGTCGGCCTGCGGCCCTACGAGTTGCTCGGCATCGCCGATCACACCGGCGGGACCCGTGCGCCGATCCTCACCCTGCCCCGTCTCGATTTGGCTGCCTAGCCAGCACACGGGCAAACCGGATCTGCCCGCCTAGCCTGCCCCCGCGGGGCAGGATGGGCCCATGCCCAAGACCCGCCTCATTCCTCGCCGCTGGCGCCCGCCTCAGGATGTCGGGCTGCGCGGCCCCTTTGCGCCTAACGACGCTCTCGCCCGCCTCGAAGTGATCCCGCTTCCCGGCACCGGTGCCGAGGATGTCGCCGTCGACACCACCGGTGCGATCTACACCGGCACCCGCGAGGGATACGTGCTGCGCGTCTCCCCGGATGGGCGCAGCATCGAGCGCATCGCCCAGACCGGCGGCCGTCCACTCGGCATCGAGGTGCACCCCGAAGGCTGGCTTGTCGTGTGCGACGCGCATCGAGGGCTCTTGCGCATTGATCCCGAGAGCGGGGAGATCACCGTGCTGGTCAACTCGGTCGAGGGACGACCGATGCGCTTCACGAACAACTGCGCGGTTGGCCGAGACGGCACGATCTACTTCTCGGACTCATCGCAATACTTCGGGCTCGACGAATTCAAGGGCGACATCCTCTCCCACACGGGGAGCGGTCGACTCATTCGCCGCGATCCCGACGGCACGGTCACCGTCCTCCTCGATGACCTCGACTTCGCTAACGGCGTGGCCCTCTCCCAAGACGAGGCGTTCGTCCTCGTGGCAGAGACGGGTGGCTACCGCGTGACGCGCCTGGACCTTGCCGGCCCCGAGGCCGGGCGGCGCTCGGTCATCATCGATAACCTCCCTGGCATGCCGGACAACATGTCGACGGGCAGCGACGGTGTCTTCTGGATAGCCCTGCCATCTGCTCGCAACAAACTCCTGGATCTGCTTCTGTCGCGCCCCGGCTACCTGCGCACCGCGGTCTGGTCCATGCCGGAGCGACTGCAGCCGGACGCCACCCGCATCACCTGGGTGGTCGGCATCGATGGCGAGGGTGACGTCGTGCACAACCTGCAGGCTTCGGGCAAGGACTTCCACTACGTCACCGGCGTGCGGGAGCACGACGGTCGGCTCTACCTGGGAAGCCTCGTCGAGCCAGGCATCGCGTCTGTCGCCCTCGGATGACACATACGCGAAACACGGGGCTGCTAGGACTGCCCGCATGACCACGGTCACGGGGGTGACGGCGTACGACGAGATGTACGCCGGTGCTGCACCACGCGAGCCGCAGGCCGAGCTCCACCGCGTGCTCGACCGACTAAGCCCTGAGGAATTGCACGATCGCGCTCGGCTCCGCGACGCCTATCTCGATCGCAATGGCATCACCTTCACCCTCGGTGAGCGTGAGCGACCTCTGCCGATGGATCTCATCCCCCGCATCCTCACCGCGCAGGAGTGGGCGGTCATCGAAGCGGGCGTCGTGCAGCGGATCGAGGCGCTCGAGATGTTCCTCTCCGATGTCTACGGTCCCGGGGAGGTGCTGGCGGAGGGCATCGTGCCGCGCCGGCTCGTGACGACCTCGACCCATTTCCACCGCCAGGCGTGGGGGATGCAACCGGCCAACGGCGTGCGCATCCACATCTCCGGAATTGACCTCATCCGTGATGAGGAGGGGCGCTTCCGCGTGCTCGAGGACAACCTGCGCAATCCCTCCGGGGTCTCCTACGTGCTGCAGAACCGCCGGACGCTCGCCCATGTGCTGCCGGAGGTCTTCGCAGGACATGTCGTGCGCCCCGTCGCTGAATACCCGGAGCGCCTCGAGAAGGCGCTGCG
>CAZLMT010000074.1:0-3644 GCA_964560615.1 uncultured Actinomyces sp. | reverse complement strand
GCCAGGCCGCGCCGGCGCGCAATCCAGTGATTGTCGTGCTCACTCCGGGCGTGCACAATTCCGCGCACTACGAGCATGCCTTCCTCGCACGCAACATGGGTGTCGAGCTGGTCGAAGGCCGCGACCTCTACTGCCGCGACGACCGGGTGTGGATGCGCACCACCCTCGGGCCACGGCAGGTGGACGTGATCTACCGGCGCATCGACGACGACTACCTGGACCCGCTGCAACTCCGCCCCGACAGCATTTTGGGGGTGCCCGGCGTGCTTAATGCCGCGCGTGCTGGCAACGTGACCATCGCGAACGCCGTCGGCAACGGCGTGGCGGACGACAAGGCGATCTACCCCTTCGTGCCTGCGCTCATCCGCTACTACCTCGGTGCCGAGCCGATCCTGCCCAATGTCGACACCTATGACCTGTCTGACGAAGAGCAGCGCGCGCACGTCTTCGCCCACGTGGACCGCATGGTGATCAAGCCCAGCGATGCCTCGGGGGGCTACGGCTTGCTCATGGGCCCAAGCGCATCGGAGGAGCAGATCACGCAGACGCGCGCGGCTGTGACATCCCACCCGCGAGGGTGGATCGCCCAGCCGGTGGTCACCTTCTCCACCTGCCCGACAGTGGTCGATGGCGGTCGCGTGGAAGCGCGCCACGTCGATCTGCGCCCCTTCGCCGTCAACGACGGGGATGAGATCTACGTCCTGCCCGGAGGACTCACCCGCGTCGCACTCCCCAAGGGAAGCCTCGTCGTCAACTCCAGCCAGGGCGGCGGATCGAAGGACACCTGGGTGCTTGACTCCGCGGGCGCGGACTCACGACCGCAACCGCGCGAGCGACGCCGTGCCTCGATCGAGCCCGATCTCCCGGCGCGGCACGAGGCACCGCGCACTCACGACGAGCGACTCCAGCAGCAGGAGCGCCAGCAGCAGCAGGGCCCGACGTGCTGAGTCGCATCGCCGAGTCGTTCTTCTGGATTGGTCGCTATCTCGAGCGCGCGCATGCGAGCGCTCGCATGGTGGCCGAGCACCATCAGCTCATGGTCGAGGAGGCACCGGCCGATGAGGTGGCCGCGTGCGCCATGCTCCTCGATGCACTCTCCCTGGCCCAGCACGACGCGGGCCACAGCTCGGATCTGGTGAGCACGGTGCTCGGATCAGCGGATCGCTCGTCGACGGTCGCAGGTGCCATCGCCGCGGCACGCGCTAATGCGCTTGCCGTGCGCGATGTGCTCTCCGTGGAGGTTTTCGAAGCGCTCAACGCTGCCCACCTCGCTGTGGTGCGGGGCATGGGCCTCGTGCGCGTGGACAGCCCGGGTGTCTCGCTGCACCGGGTGGTCGAACGACTTCTCGTCGTCCACGGTGTCATTGCCTGGGCGATGCCACGCGACGAGGCCTACCACTTCCTCGTGCTCGGCCGGTCCCTCGAGCGCATCGACATGACCGCGCGACTCCTGGCCGTGCAACACGATGCCCTCTGGCCCGAGTCCGGCCCCGTGGCCACGCTGCGCTCAGCCGCTGCACACTCCGCATATCTACGTCGCGCCGCCGTCGACGCCGACGGAGTGCGTGAATTCCTCGTCCTCGACCCCGATTTCCCTCGCTCCATGCGCCGCAGCGCCATCGAGGCAGAGGAAGCGGTCCGATCGATCATGGCCCTCGGCGCAGGCGGCGGCACTGAACTGCTCCGCGAGGTGGGAATGCTGCGCTCGGCGCTGGAGTTCGCCGTCAACCCGAGCCCCGACGATGTCGATCGACTCGCCGAGCAGGCGCGGGTCGCCGCGATGACCGCGTCCGACATCGCGGACGCGGCATTCTTCCGACAGTCCGGCACCATCGTGTGGAGCCACTGATGGGCGGGGTGGCGGAGCCGGGTAGCGGGCGCAGACTGCACATCTCGCACCGGACCGGCTATCGATACTCGGGGCTCGTCGACGCGAGCTTCAACGAGGTGCGGATGACGCCCCTTCATCGCGATGGCCAGTCACTCCTCGCGCACACTCTGCATGTCACGCCCAGCGCAGCCGTGCAGTCCTACGTCGACTACTGGGGTGCGCACGTTGAGTCCTTCGACGTGCACCACCCGCATGACCGTCTCGAAGTCGTCTCAGTGAGCACCGTCGATACACCTCCCCACCGCCGCATGAGCAAGCGCGCGACCTGGCCGGTCGTGACCTCGGACGTTGTGGCCGACCGCTGGGCCGAGTACCTCACCACCACGGGCTACGTCGACGACGCCTCACTCGACCCTGCCCGCGCTCCTATCGTCGAGGACATCCGCCAGGCAGCGACGCCGCGCGATGCCGTGGACATGACCATCGGGCTCGTCCGAGATCGCATCGCCTACACCCCCGGCGTCACGACGGTCTACACCACCGCACGCGAGGCCTGGGCCGAAGGACACGGGGTCTGCCAGGACTTCGCTCACACCACGCTGGCGCTCTTGCGCGCCGCGCGCATCCCCGCGCGCTATGTCAGCGGCTACCTGCACTCCCTCGAAGAGCGTGTCGGTGAGACAGTCGCGGGCGAGAGCCACGCCTGGGTGGAGTACTGGGACGGCGATTGGCACGCTATCGACCCCACGAATGACCGAGAGGTAGGGCCTGCGCACGTGGTCGTCGCCCACGGCCGCGACTACGCCGATGTGCCGCCGCTCAAGGGCATCTACGCCGGGGGGATGAGCGAAGCGCTGGGCGTCGTCGTGGAGATAACCCAGCAACCCACCTAGACGCGCTTGCCGAGCGCGTCGGTGAGTCGCAGGAGCGCGGGGCTGCGATCACCCTGCGGCACCACCGCGCGGATGATGCATAGCTCTTCCGAGGCCACCGCCTCGGTCAGAGCGGCATCGAGCTCGTCCTCCGTGGTCGCGAGCCAGCCGCGGCCGGTGCCGAAGACCGCTGGCAGGAGCTCAGCCTGCAGGGCCGGGATGTCGTTGAAGGCGCCGTCCTTCATCGGCCGCTGTGTGCCGTAGCCGTGGTTGTCGAGGACCAGGATGATCGGCGTGACTCCGTGGAAGGCAGCGGTGGCGGCTTCGAGGCCAGTCATCGCGAACGCGCCGTCGCCCACCAGGACGACCGGACGCAGATGCGGCTCGGCGATTCCGGCACCGAGAGCACCGGGCACGGCGTAGCCCATCGTCGCGTAGTAGGCACTGGCGAGGCACCAGTGCGGTGCGGAGAGGTCCACCGAGGCGAAAAGGCACTCACCCGGATCGACGAGGAGACCGTGGCCTTCGTCTAGATGTGCGTCGACGGCGGCGATCACACGGGCCACGCTCAAAGGCGCACCGCTCTCGGGGGTGAAGTCGGGGCGCGGATGCAAGGACGACGTCACCACCTCCCCCTGGCCGCTCGCAGCCTTGGCCAGCGCAGGCAGGAAGGCCCACAGCGGGACGTCCTTGTAGGTGCGCAGGCCGATCGTGACCTCGGTGTCCTGCGCATCGATGTGACGGTGCGGATCGAGGTGCGCAGTGAAGGCGCCCATCGTGAGGTCGGTGTTGAGTACGCCGAAGCTCACGACCGTGCTCGCGCCCTCGACGCGCTCGACGACCTCGGGTGATGACACCGCGCCCATGTAGACACCCAGCGACAGCGGGTGGCGCTCAGGGAAGAGCCCCTTGGCGAGGGAGCTCGTCGCGACGGGGACCTG
>CAZLMT010000073.1:8282-11672 GCA_964560615.1 uncultured Actinomyces sp. | reverse complement strand
CGATGTGTCGGTGCAGGCGCAGATACTCGATCTCCTCCGTGACGTCAACCGCAACGAGGGCACGAGCCTGCTCTTCATCACTCACGACCTCGGCGTCGTCCGCCAGGTAACGGAAAACGTCCTCGTGCTCTATCGCGGCGCGGTCGTGGAGACCGGCCCCACCGACGCGGTCCTGGACGATCCGCAGGATGACTACACACGAAGACTCGTGGCCGCCATGCCGTCAACTCAAACGCGACAGGAGATCTAGCGATGCAGGCCCAGGAGATGAGCCTTCCCCTCGTGCCCGAACTCGGCACCACCTGGTGCCGAGTCGTCGGCGGCGACCAGGCAGGAGTGCCGCTCGTCCTGCTGCACGGCGGCCCCGGCTACAACTCCGAGTACCTCCGCCGATTCGAGGCCTTCTCCCGCAGTGGGCGCCCCGTGGTGCGCTATGACCAGATCGGCAGCGGGCGCTCGACCGTCGCCGACGAGCTCTATGTCCCCGGCACCTTCACCGTCGATCTCTTCCGCACCGAGCTGAGCCGACTGCGCGAGCACCTCGGTCTCGAGGAGGTGATCCTCGTCGGCCAGTCCTGGGGCGTCATGCTCGCTCTGGAGCATGTCCTCGCCGGTGCCGACGGCGTGCGCGGTCTCGTGCTCATGAGCGGTCCCGCCAGCATCGAGGAGTGGAACGCCGAGACACTGCGACTGCGCAGCGAACTGCCGCCCGACGTCCTTGCCGTCCTCGAGGCTGAGGAGGCGGCGGGTCGAGTGGGTAGCCCGGCCTTCAAGGAGGCCTACGCCGTGTGGGAGCGCACGCATGTGCTGCGCATGGACGATCCGCCGCCGTGGGAGGCCGAGGCCCTCGCCATCTTCGAGGCCAATAGCCGGGTGTACGAGTTGGCCACGGGGGGCACCGAGTTCCCCACCAACGGGTCGCTCAAGGAGCTCGACGGCTGGGATGTCCGGCCGCGACTCGGCGAGGTCGACACCCCGACCCTGCTCCTCAGCGGTCGCTACGATGAGGCCACCCCGGCCGTGATGACCACCCTTCATCGCGGCATCGCAGGTTCCGAGTGGCACATACTCGAGGAGAGCTCGCACAGTTGCCACTCCGAGGAGGAGGCGCTGACGATGCTGCTCGTCGCCGACTTCCTCGCGCGGCGCGTGGGAGTCGCTCGATGACCCGCAAGCGCCGCACGCGCGAAGAGACGCGCGAACTCTTGCTCGAGGCCGCGGTCCAGGTCGTGGTCGCGCGATCGAACGGCGATATCGACGGGTCGAGCAACCCGCTCGCGGGAGTGCGCATCACCGATGCGCTCGAGGAGGTCAACCGAATACTGCGCACGCGCGACCCCTCCGCGCCCCAGATGACCACAGGCGCTGCCTACAACATCTGGCCAAGCCAGGAGGACTTCCAGCAGGCACTGCTCGACAAGATCCTGCTCGACGCCGCGACGCCGGAGATCGATCAGGTCAAGGCGGAGCTCCACGAGGGGCTGCGCGAGGAAGCGGACTGGCGCGCACTCGTCGCCCGATGCTTCGGCAGGGATTTCGAGGTGAGTTACGAGGAACCCACCATGTTCCTCGTGCTCGGCATGGCCGCCCTCGCACCCCCCCAGCAACTCGCCTCGATGATCAACGCCCAGGGAAACGACCAGTACGTCGCCGAAACGGGCGCGATCCTCGAGGAGATCCTCGACCACGGCGGTCGCTGCATGGCGCCGGGCTTGTCCGTCGAGGACCTGGTCTGGGCCATCGAGGCGGTGGAGGCTGGCTACCTGCTCCGACGGCGGGCCAACGACCAGATCACCTCCCGCACGATCGGGGATCGCAGCGTCGTGCAGGTCGCGATCCTGGCGCTCGTCGAGGCCTTTACCGTCGAGAAGTCCGTCGAGAAGTCCTCCACCTAGCGAGAGACCCACCGTGTCGACCGATCCGACGCCCGTCCAGATTCGTACACTGACGACCCTCCCGGCACTCGAGACGGTTAACGACGTCTTCGCCGAGGTTTGGGGCGAGGGTGCCCCGCGCTTACCCCTGGATTTGCTCCGCGCCATGTCGCACGCCGACGGCTACGTCGCTGGAGCCTTCGACGGTGACCGCATGGTCGGCGCGTCCTTCGGCTTCCTCGCTCTGCACCATGGCGAGCTCTCCCTGCATTCCCACGTGACGGGTGTCGTGTCCGCAGCCCGGGGATTGCACGTGGGGACGGCCCTGAAGGAGCATCAGCGCGATTGGGCCCGGGAGCGCGGTGTCGCGGCGATCACCTGGACCTTCGATCCGTTGGTACGCCGCAATGCGTGGTTCAACCTCGGGCGTCTAGGAGCGCGGCCGGTCGACTATCTCGTCGACTTCTACGGCGACCTGGGAGACGACATCAACGCCGGCGACGAGTCCGACCGCCTGCTGGTGCGCTGGGACGTCGCCGCCCCTGTCGCCAGCGACGCGGACCCACCGGAGATCGGCGCGAAGGTGCGCACGCCTGACGACATCGAAGCCCTGAGGCGCAGTGATCCGGCCCAGGCACGAGCGTGGCGCCGTCGCATGCGCGATGATCTGCTCGAGGTTGCGCGACAGGGACGCGTCGTCGGCTTCAGCCGGGGCGGCGACTACCTCATCGCCCCCTAGTCCGACGCACCGAGCGGCAGCGTGAGGACGGCGGGATCGTCGGCCCTATGCACGATGCGCAGCGTGACGGCGGGGTGCGCGTATCGTCCATCGACGCCGGGCAGCGTGAGCGAGGACCATGCGGAGCGCACGGTCAGCCGAAGGCGTGATCCCGCACCCAGCGTCCGGGAGCAGAACCGGAAGTCGGCTATGTCGATGACGTTGATCTCCCTTCGGGCACGCACCTGCTCACCCGGATGAGATCGCTGGACATGAAGATCGACTGGCCGTCCGGCCGAATCTCGTGGACGAGGATGCACAGATCGACGTCCGGGCGATCGGGGATTGCCACGAGGCGCAGGGCCGGCGTGCCCACCACCGTGACGGGCTGGACTAGTGCCGGCGAGTGGTACACGACACCATCACCGTCCACAGCCAGGGGAAACATCTGGTTGGTGGGGTCGTTGCCCGCGTGACTCATGATCAGGCTGGTGTAGGCGAGGGCGAAGAGCGGGTTGTCGGGAGCGGCGCCCGGGCGAGGGACGAGTTCCATCTCGATGGTGCGCGGGTCAGACGGATCCATCGT
Source organism: uncultured Actinomyces sp. (assembly GCA_964560615.1). GTDB lineage: Bacteria > Actinomycetota > Actinomycetes > S36-B12 > S36-B12 > Mxb001. Next base: position 8,494 of record CAZLMT010000073.1, on the reverse strand, counting down.
CACCTGGTAGTCAGGGCCGTCGTCGGGGGTGTCACGCAGCCATCCGGAGTGGAAGGCGTCGTTCGGCCCCGGCATTGACTGCAGGTAGAGGTGGCGCACGCCCACGGTGGCTGCCTGGATGCTCGAAGCGGAGCGCCAGGCCTCGGAGCCAGCGATGAAGTAGACAAAGCGATCGGTCAGCAGGGGCGGCCGCGGCTCGCCGAAGAGGATGT
>CAZLMT010000073.1:0-8243 GCA_964560615.1 uncultured Actinomyces sp. | reverse complement strand
GCGCATCTGGCGCATCGGCAGGCCGGCAGCATCGCCGAACATCAGATCGCCAACCACATTGTGTCCTGAGTCCGTACCCGCGTGATCCCAAGGTCCGATGAGCAGGTGGCTGCGTTCAATAGCCGAAGGTGCAGCAAGATCGACGAAGCGCTCCCAATGATGGATCGTCCCGGGCATGCAGTCATCATGAGTTCCGGTCACGGTGAGGACGGGAACGTCGAGCCCGGCGAGCTGATGATCGGCGGGAATCAGGTCTGCGAAGTGCTCGAGCCCGGGTGTCTCGACATGACCCCTGTTGTCCTCGTCGAGACGCACTCCGAAGGCCTCCGCCGCAGTCCAGATGGGCCTGTCCTCCGCCATCGCGTCGCGGATCTCCTGCGCCCACAATCCGCCATCGACGCCGGACATCGCGTACAGGGGTCGGCCGAGGATCATGGCGCGCCACTTGAACTCATAGGCGTTGGGGATGCCTCCGCGCGGAATATCCAGGCCCATCACGGGAGCGGCAGCGGGTGACGCCGCGACGATGGCGGGATGGTGCATGCCGAGGATCAGCCACTGATTCATCCCTGAGTACGAGCCGCCGTAGAGGACGATGCGACCGTCGCTCCACGGCTGCTCGATCACCCAGTCGATGAGGTCGTAGGCGTCTTGAGCGTCGTTGACCAGCGGCCGGAAGGCGCCCTCCGAGTCCCCCCGTCCGCGGACATCCGCGACCACGTAGGCGAACCCTTGCGTCGGGAAGTACTGCCCCTCGCCATGCGCCGAGTCGACGGTGTACGGCGTCAGCTCGACGACCGCCGGCACTTTGCCCCCGGCACGCGGGGTGTAGGCGCTCACGTTGAGGTCCACTCCGTCACGCATAGGGACGTCCACGCGGGTCATGCGCACCCCGTGCGACGGCCCGAGGTCGACGTGGGTGCTGCTCGATACGGGCATGGTGTTCCTCTCGCTGCCGGAGACTTCAGGATTCAGCGGGCAGGAGGACCTTGCCCGGATTGAGGATGTTGCGGGGATCGAATGCCTGCTTGATCGAGCGCATCACGGCGACAGTCGATTCACCCGCCTGGTCGACAAGCGCTTGCCTCTTGCCAAGGCCGATCCCGTGCTCACCCGTGCAGGTGCCGCCGAGGGCGATGACCTCGCGGGTGAGCTCCTTCGCCGCACCGAGCGCCGCATCATGCGCGACATCGTCGGCAGGGTCGAAGAGCAGGAGCGCATGGAAGTTGCCATCGGCGACGTGCCCGAGCATCGACCACACGAAAGGTTGCCCGGTGAAGATCCGCTCCGCGCGCTCCACGGCCTCGGGCAGCAGCGACAACGGGACGGCGGCGTCAGTCGTGAGCGACCGGGCACCCGGAACGGCCGCTAGGCCGGCGGGGTAGGCGTTGTGACGCGCATGCCAGAGTCGCCGGCGCTCACCCTCGTCCGCAGTCCAGTTGAAGTCCGACCCCCCGAATTCGGCAACCACGGAGTGGGCTTCCTCGGCCTGCTCCTGCACCGACGCCGGGGTGCCGTGGAACTCGAAGAAGAGCGATGGTGCCTCAGGCAGCTCGGTGCCCTCGTAGGCATTGACTGCTCGGATGCTGGGGGCGTCGAGGAATTCGCACCGTGCCACGGGGATCCCCATGCGCACGATCGCCGTAGCCGCGGCCACTCCATCGGTGAGCGAGGGGAAGGTGCATCGGGCGGCCGAGATCCGCTCGGGGATGCCGAAGACCCGCAGGGTCAGCTCCGTGATCACCGCGAGCGTGCCCTCGGATCCGACGAGCAGGCGGGTGAGGTCGTATCCCGCGCTGTCCTTGCGTGTAGCGCGTCCGGTGCGGATCACGGTGCCATCGGCGAGCACGGCGGTGAGGGCGAGGACGTTGTCGCGCATCGATCCGTAGCGGACGGTGGTGGTGCCTGAGGCTCCGGTGGCTGCCATGCCTCCGAGCGTGGCGTCGGCGCCGGGATCCACGGAGAAGAAGAGTCCGTCGCGGGCCAGGCGCTCATTGAGCGGGACGCGCCGGACCCCGGCCTGCACCACGACGAGCAGATCATCGGGGCGCACGTCGAGGATGGCGTCCATCTCGGACAGATCGAGGCTTACGCCACCGTGCACGGGCAGCACGTGACCCTCAAGAGACGAGCCGACACCGAAGGGCACGACGGGGACATCAGCGGCGGAGCACAGTCGCAGCGTCGTGCTCACGTCGTCGGTCGACGTCGCCATCACCACCGCATCGGGCACGACCTCCGGCAACGAGGACTCGTCGCGGCCGTGGCGCTCGAGTTCGGTGCGATTGAGCGTCACTCGACCGGGAAGCGCCTCCTGGAGTTGCTCGAGGAAGCCTGGGGGAATGGGCCTGCGCATCAGGATGCCTCTCCGAGGGGAAGGGTCAGCTGTGTGTTCGGTCCGTGCCGCACGATGAGCTCAACGGGCACGTCAGCAAGGTCGGGCGACGGGTACATGAAGGTAGACCACGCAGCGGACAGCGTCAGGCGCAGTCGGGATCCAGCACCGAGTGTCCGCGAGGTGAATCGGAATCCTGTGAGGTCCAGCACGTTCTCCTCTCCCACGCGGACACCCTCACCATCGGCGATACATCTGCTCATGCGCACGACCTCGGTGGAGACGAGGACCGCCGAGCCGTCGGGGCGGATCTCATGCACGGTCACGCTCAGGTCGGTGTCGTGCCGATCGGGGATCACCACGCGCCGTAGTGCTGGGAAGCCCACGACGGTGAGGGGCGCGGCCAGGGGCCGGGAGTGGTAGACGAGGCCATCGCCATCGAGGGTGACCGAGAAGATCTGATTTGTGGGGTCGGGACCGAATTGAACGCCCATGAAGCTGTGGTAGTCCATCGGGAACGACGGATCGCCCATGCCCGACACCTCACGCCGCGTGGACTCGATGTCCAGCACGCGACGGTCCTGCGGATCGAAGGTCACGGCGTAGTCGGGACCACCGCCGTCACCATCGACCAGCCAGCCGGAATGGAACACGTCGTTGACCTCGTCGAGTGATCGCAGACCCAGCGCTCGCGTGCCACGCGTGGCACGTGAGACGTCGGAAGCCGCACGCCACTCCTCGCCCCCTGAGACGTAGTACATGAACCGGTCCTGGAGGAACTCCGGCTTGGGCTCGTCGAAGAGAATGTGCCGGAGCCAGGAGTTGCGCAGGCCGTCGAGGTCCACCCGAGCCGCATCGCCGAAGGCAAGGTCTCCGACTGCCGGGATGCCCGTCCCGGTGCCCGCATGGTCCCAGGGGCCAATGACGAGATGGCTGCGCTCGATCGTTGAGGGATCGGCCAGCGCCCCATAGCGCTCCCAGTGGTAGATCGTGCCCGACATGCAGAAGTCATGTGTCCCGGTGACCGAGAGGACCGGCACGGTGCTCGATCTCAGGCCGCCCTCTGCCGGGAGCATGCCGGCGAAGCCCTCGAAGGCGGGCGCCTCCAGGAACTGTCGCCACACATCGGTGCGGTGCACTCCGAAGGCCTCGCCGACCGCGGTGGGTGGCAGCCCGCGGTCACGAGCCTCGCGCACCTCCTGGACCCACAGCCCACGGTCCGTCCCCGACATCCCGTTGAGCGTGTGACCCCAGACCAGGCTCTCCCACATAGCGTTGTGCAGGTTCGCTACCCCACCGCGAGGCACGTCTATCCCGACGGCCACCGCAGCTCCGGGCGTCGCCGCCACGATAGCCGGATGACCCTCGCCCAGCATGAGCCACTGATTGAGCCCGGTGTAGGAACCACCGACGAGGAAGACGCGACCGTCGCTCCAGTCCTGCTGGACGATCCAGTCGATGAGATCGACACCATCGCGGGCATCGTGGACGAACTGATGGAAGTCCCCTTGCGAATCGCCACGTCCGCGCACATCGGCCACGACGTACCCGAGGCCGGCGCGGGCCAGCGATTGGCCGACGTCATGCATGATGTCGGTCGTGTAGGGCGTGAGTTCCACTCCGACCGGGACGCGCCCGGGACCGGATCGCGGCAGGTACACCACCGCGTGCAACTCGATCCCATCGCGCACGGTGACGAAGACATGGCGCATGCGGACGCCGTGACTGGGGCCACGGGCAGCCTCGATGCTGCTGGGGACGGGCACTCCGGCTGACTCCTTAACGTAAGTTTCTTAGGCAATAACGCTAGCGGCCGCGCGGGCACTCGGAACCCCCTTCACAAATTCCATAAGATTGTTATGCTCCGAACATGGGTGCGCCCGCCTCCGTCGAGCCCTGGCACATGGGCCATGAGGAGGTCGTGCTGTGCCAGGAACCCGATTCGGGCTACCGGGCGATCCTCGCGCTCCACTCCACCGTGCTCGGGCCGGCCACCGGGGGCACACGGATGTGGTCCTACTCATCGACCGCCGAGGCCCTCACCGACGCACTCCGCCTGTCGCGTGGCATGACCTACAAGAACGCCGCAGCGGGGCTCGCGCTCGGCGGCGGCAAGGCCGTCATCATCGCTCCGGATGAGCCCTTCGATCGCGAGGAGCTCTTCCGCGCGCATGGTCGCGCCGTCGAGCGCCTCGGCGGTCGCTTCATCACCGCCGAGGACGTCGGGACGTCGCCCGCCGACTTCGAGGTGGCCGCGCGCGAGACGCAGTGGGTCGCTGGCATCGATGGCCGTGGTGGCGATCCCTCGCCGTGGACGGCGCGCGGCGTGATGGCGGGGCTCCTCGCCGCGGCGGAGCATCGCTGGGGCAGCGACGATCTCGACGGACGCACCGTGGCTCTGCAGGGCTGCGGCAACGTGGGCGCTGCATACGCCCGGCAGCTGGTCGCAGTGGGCGCCCGCGTCGTCCTCGCCGATCGCGACACCGGGCGCGCGGAGGGCCTCGCCGATGAGATCGGGGCGACGACCGTCGCGCCGGAGGCGATCTACGACGTCGAGGCCGACATCTTCGCCCCGTGCGCCCTCGGATCGATCCTGGACGACGAGACCATCCCGCGTCTGCGCGTCGACGTCATCGCTGGAGCCGCAAACAACCAACTCGCGACAGACTGGCATGCGGTTGCCCTGGCCGAGCGCGACATCCTCTACGCCCCGGACTTCGTCATCAATGCCGGCGGGGTGATCTCGGGCAGCGTCGCACTGCTCAACGAGACCGATGAGGCGATGGTTCGCCGCGTAGACGGCATCAGGGACACAATGGACGAGATCCTGGAGCATGCCGCACGCGATCGCATCACCACCCTGCGCGCTGCTGAGATGCGCGCAGAGCACGCACTGGAGAACGCACGGAAGGACAGATCATGACCCGCCACGACCGCACCTGGACGACTCAGCCCGTTGCCGCCGCACTCACGGCCCAGGTCCTCGACGACGCACTCCGGCGCGTGCCCGCGGCCGCCGATCTCGCGGGACGACTTCGCGCTGACATCGGTGTCCGCCTCATCGACATCCTCGACTACATCTGGCTGCCTGACGGAGCAGACGTCAGCGACTTCCGCGCCGCGGGATGGGAGTCAGACCCCCAGGACCCCGCGGTGCTGCGCAATCCGACCGGACTCTTCCCCACGCTGCTCGTCGGAGGCGCCACGCCGCGCATCGGCTTCAAGGTCGAGTACGTCCACGAGTTCATCGCGGCGCAGGGGATCACCGCTGCCCCCGAGGGGCTCATGCACGCCCCCTTCCGTCGCGTGCTCTTCGCCGAGGCTGACGGAGTTGCCTTCGAGGCTGTGGAGCGACGCGGATCGACCGGCTTCGAGCCCGAGGATCCCTCCGCCGAGACCCTGCGAGCAGCACAGTTGCACCTGCAGTACTTCCGCACCCGCCGACGCTCCTTCGATGACCTCGGCGCAGGCTTCGACGCGACCGACGCTCTGGTTGAGCGCGCGGTTGCCGACCTCGGACCCAACTGGGCGTGCTGGCTCTGGCTGCGCGCCGAGCGCGAGTACTGGGAGTCGCGCAACCAAGCCGGTCGCATCCAGAAGGCTCGGCAGGACGCGCACGGCATCGGCTGGGCCAACCAGGACCACCACACCTACGACAGCTCGCGCGAGTGGTTCCACCGCTGCGTCAAGGTCCTCGAGACGCTGGGCTTCGAGTGCCGCGAGCTCTTCTACGCCGGAGATGCCGCTGGCTGGGGTTCGCAGATCCTCGAGCAGCCCGCGATCGGCAGCGTCATCTTCGCCGATATCGACCTCGCACCCGACGAGTTGGACATCGACTTCGCCCACATGCAGCTGCACCCACTCCCCTTCCTGCGTCGCGCCGGCCTGTGGTGCGGTCTGCACGGTGAGTCCATGTTCGAGGCGGGTATCGACCACCTCGAGTGCATGTACGACCACACGCTCATGGCCCGCAGCCTCGAGGCGGACGGCATCCGCTTCATGCAGCCGTTCTCGGACTTCCCGCACCTCTATCAGGCGCTCACCGAGGGCGAGTGGTGGGCGGTGGATCCGGCACGGGTGGATCGGCTCGAGAACGCCGGCTACATCTCCGCTGAGCAGGCCGAGGACTTCCGCCTCAACGGCTCCATCGGCTCGCACCTGGAGAACCTCGAGCGCAATGACGGCTTCAAGGGCTTCAATCAGCCGGGTATCGATGGCGTCCTGCGGGTCCTCGACCCACGCAAGAACCTCGTGGGCAGCTGACTGAAGCCGTGCGCATCGAGTCCGTCACGATCCACCGTGTTGCTCTCCCCCTCGTGCGTCCCTTCCGCACGTCCTTTGGCATCGAGTACGACAAGGACGTGCTCCTGCTGGAGGTGACGAGTGACGTCGGTGTGGGCTGGGGCGAGTGCGTGGCCGCACCCGCTCCCCTCTACAGCCACGAGTTCAACGACGCTGCACTCCTGGCCCTGCATGACCACCTCATCCCCCGGGTCCTCGACCGTGACATCGACGCGGAGGATGTCCCCCGACTGCTCGGCCCGGTTCGCGGGCACCCCATGGCCCGGGGAGCGCTGGAGCTCGCGATCCTCGATGCCCAATTGCGCGCCTCCGGCCGCTCCTTCGCCTCCTACCTCGGCGCCGACCGCAGCGCGATCCCCTGCGGAGTCTCCGTCGGTATCCCCGCGGATGACTCACTGGAGACCCTCGTCGCCGAGGTCGACGGCTACGTCGCGGAGGGCTACCGACGGATCAAGCTCAAGATCGAGCCGGGCTGGGATCTCGAGCCCACGCGCGTCATCCGCGAGCGCTACCCGGAGATGCCGCTCCAGGTCGACGCCAACCAGGCCTACTCGCGCGCCGACATCGAGCACCTCGTCGCACTCGACGCGTTCGATCTGCTCCTCATCGAGCAGCCGATCCACGAGGAGGACTACCTCGGCCACAAGCTGCTCGCCGAGCGCATGGCGACGCCCATGTGCCTGGACGAGTCGATCCTGTCCGTCGACAACGCCGACTCCCTCATCGACTACGGGGCCTGCGAGGTCATCAACATCAAGGCCGGTCGCGTGGGCGGATATCTGGCCGCACGCGATATCCACGATCTCGCCGTGAGCCGGGGCATCCCCGTCTGGTGCGGTGGCATGGTCGAGACCGGCATCGGCCGCGCGGCCAACGTGGCCCTCGCCGCCCTTCCCGGCTTCACGCTCCCCGGTGACACCAGCTCGTCCAGCCGGTTCTTCGCCACCGATGTGACCGAACCTCTCGTCATGTCTGCCGACGGCATGATGGATGTGCCTTCAGGCCCCGGGTTGGGCGTGACGCCGATCCCCGACCTCCTCCGTCAGTTCACGCTCGCGACGTACGACCTATCGAGCGCAGCGCGATGAAGCCAGCTCTCGTGTCCCGCATGCAGCCCTATGCGACGTCGATCTTCGCGGAGATGTCGATCCTGGCTGCGGAGACGGGGGCCATCAACCTCGGACAGGGCTTCCCCGACACCGATGGGCCCGAGGAGATGAAGGAAGCGGCGCGAGCCGCGATCACCGAGGGTCGCGGCAACCAGTACCCGCCCGTGCACGGCCTGCCCGAGCTGCGATTGGCGATCGCCGAGCATCAGCAGCGCTTCTACGGACTGACGTTCGACCCCATGACCGACGTCGTCGTCACCACCGGCGCCACGGAGGCGATCCAGTCCGTGATCCTGGCCTTCTGCGAGCGCGACGACGAGGTGGTCGTCTTCGAGCCGTGGTTCGACATCTACGCGACGGGAATCGCCCTGGCCGGAGCGACTCGCGTGTCCGTGCCCCTGCGACCGCCGACCTTCCGCCCTGACATCGACGCCCTGCGCGATGCCATCACCGATCGCACCCACCTGCTCATCGTCAACTCGCCGCACAATCCCACC
>CAZLMT010000072.1:5058-11831 GCA_964560615.1 uncultured Actinomyces sp. | reverse complement strand
TTGCATGTGTTAAGCACGCCGCCAGCGTTCGTCCTGAGCCAGGATCAAACTCTCCGTTAAGGAATGTTGATTGCGCCTTAGCGCTATCACCCAAACGTGAGTGATCATGGCGGACAGAGCTGAATGCTTCTGTCAACCAAAGGAACCGTCACGAGTCGTCAAAGACGCCCCGTGAACGGGGTTATTTGGCATCGATATGTGGCACGCTGTTGAGTTCTCAAGGAGCGGTCGCGCATCGGGCGCGCCTGCGGTGCAGGCCGTTCCCGGGGCGACTCGCAACGTTACCCGCGCGACAGCAATTCGGTCAAATCCGCCCGAGGGCGTACCCGACCAAATCGGATCGACATGGGAGTCGTTGCGCCTTGCAGGACCGGCCTGATCGTCACCCGAGGGGCTTTCGACGTCCGGGGCTTCCGTGCGAGGAAGTACGACTATACGCGTCCGCAATGCCCAGGTCAAATCCTCAGCGGCCCTGCGGGCGTGATCTGGCTCACCCCTCGAGCAGGATCCCCGCGAGGGTCCGGCGCCCCCTGCGGAGCACCAGGTATCGCCCGTGCAAGAGGTCCTGGGTGGTCGGACGCAGGGCCTCGTCCTCAACTCTCACATTGTTCACATACGCCCCACCCTCCCCCACCGTGCGCCGCGCCTGGCCTCGGCTGGGGGCAAGGCCCGAGCGGGTGAGGAGATCGATGATGTCCGGGAGTGCGCCCTCGCTGATGTCGTCACGCGAGAGGACGGCGTGGGGCAACTCCCGCAGAGCTGCATCGAGAACATCCGCAGGCACAGCGCCGAGGTCGCCCTGGCCGAAGAGGGCCTGCGCTGCTGCCTCCACGGCCCGGGTGGCGTCTGCGCCATGCACCAGCGTGGTCAACTCGTCAGCGAGCGCGCGTTGAGCCGCTCGACGCGCAGGCTCCGATTGCGTGGCCTCCTCGAGCGCTTCGATCTCGTCATGGCTGCTCATGCTGTAGAGCCGAAGGTAGGTGGAGACATCTCGATCGTCAGCATTGAGCCAGAACTGGTAGAACGCGTAGGGACTCGTCATGGAGGAGTCGAGCCACACGGTCCCGGACTCGGTCTTGCCGAACTTCGTGCCATCGGCCTTTGTGACCAGCGGTGTCGTCAGGGCATGCACGTGCTCCGACTCTGTACGACGAATCAGATCAACGCCGGCAGTGATGTTGCCCCACTGATCCGAGCCACCCATCTGCAAACGGCAGCCGTGGCGCCGGTAAAGCTCGAGGTAGTCGAAGGACTGGAGGATCTGGTAGCTGAACTCCGTGAAGGAGATGCCCTCCGCCGCAAGCCTTGCCGCCACCGCTTCGCGATCGAGCATGCGATTGACACTGAAGTGCTTGCCGATGTCGCGCAGGAAGGAGATGACGTCGACATCCTTCGTCCACTCGAAGTTGTTCATCAACTGCGCTGCAGCGGGCCCCTCGAAGTCGAAGAAGCGCGAAAGCTCAGTTCTCAGCCGCCCGACCCACTCCTCCACGACATCGACAGGGTTGAGGGTCCGCTCCCCCGTCATCTTCGGATCTCCGATGAGGCCCGTGGCACCACCCACAAGCGCCAACGGGCGATGCCCGTGCGCCTGGAAGCGTCGCATCGTCTGGATCTGCAGGAGGTTGCCCAAATGCAGGCTCGGGGCGGTGGGGTCGAAGCCGATGTAAAAGGTGATCGGTCCCTCGTCGAGGTCAGCGCGCAGGGACTCCAGGTCCGTGCTCTGCGCGATCAGGCCACGCCACTGCAGATCGTCGATGAGGGCACTCACGAGCACGCATCCTCTCGCATGGCAGCAATCGCACGGTCGGGTGGGCTCAGGGCAGGGGCTCTCTTTACTTCCTTGGCGCACGCACCCTTGGCGTGGCAGCACGATAGGGGCTCACGGTCGGATCATCCGCAGCGAATCGCCAGGGTGTGCCCGCGCCGGGGCCGGAGACCCCGGTCCGGGGGCCGACGACATGCGCGCCAAGGGGCCGGGCCGCGATCTCGAGGCAGATCGGTGACGACCGATCGAGCAGGTCGCTGCCATCCACCGCGCCCGTCAGGCCGAGGGCGACCGCCAGCCTTGCCGGCCCGCGCGCCAGGTCTCGGTCGTGGCGTGCGCTCGGCCGACGTTCGCGGGCAAGGTCGATGCCTTCGACAATGCGGCCCGCGCGCAGCAGCACAGCGGAACCCTCTCCGGCGGGCCCGGTGACGACGTTGGCACACCAGTGCATGCCGTAGGTGAAGTAGACGTAGAGATGCCCTGCTTCCGCGAACATCGTGCGATTGCGCGCTGTCATGCCACGGAACGCGTGGGAGCCGGGGTCCTCTCCCTCTCCGGCGTACGCCTCGACTTCAGTAATGACCATCGACACGCGGCCCTCGGGTGAGTCGGAGACGATGCGCGAACCGAGGAGCCGCGGCGCAACCTGCACCGGGTGGGCTGCAAGGAGTCGTCGACCGGTCGCCATGGCTTCAGTGTCCGGGAGGAATCCTCGTCAGGCGAGGCCACCCGCCCACGTCCGCTCCCCCCGGCGCGTCGGGGGCGGGTGGCCTCAGCCACACCCTTGCGGGTAGGTCTGACATCACCTCCGGTCTGGCCCGGCGGCTCGGTGGAGCCGTCCCCGTCGGGCTGCGGCGCGCTGCCAGATGCGCCCCGCCAGGACACCCAATCCAATACCGATCAGGTTCGCCAGGATGTCCTGCGCCTGTAGCGATCGCTGGCCCAGCAGGCCCTGGACTCCCTCGAGCGCCGTGGCATAGGCGAGGAGCACGACCAGCGTGATGACGGGGCGCGGGGTCGTCTGAGCCATCACGGCAGCCAAGGCCAGGGCGGCGTATCCGATGAGATGGAGGAAGAGCGCGAGCGTCTCGCCAAGGTCCGCCACGTCAACGCCGGGAGTGCCCCGCGGTGGGAGGAGCGCCGCGACAGCAGCGAGGACCGCGAGGATGAGCGCGGCCACCGCCCAGGCGGTGCGCCACGCCGGCCCGGTCAAGGCCTACGCGCCTCGGGCCCAGGACGCATCCGCGGCGATGAGCAGGCGCGCGGCGGCAAGCTGCTCGCGCACGCGCACGGGCGCGGTGCCGCCGAAGGACGCGCGGGATGACACCGACCCCTCCAGGGACAAGACGTCGCGAACCCCTGGCTCGAGATGCGAGGAAATCGCGGCGAGGGTCTCATCATCAAGGTCCCAGAGCTCGATGCCGCCCTCCTCTGCGGCACGCACACACGCACCGGCGATGTCATGCGCATCGCGGAAGGGCACGCCTTGGCGCACCAGCCACTCGGCGATATCGGTCGCGAGCGCGAACCCCTCCGGCGCGGACATCGTGATGCGGACACTGTCGAATCTCAAAGTGGCGATCATGCCCGTCACCGCGGGCAGCACCAGGAGGAGCTGGTCGACAGCGTCGAAGACCGGCTCCTTGTCCTCTTGCAGGTCGCGGTTGTAGGCGAAGGGCATGCCCTTGAGCGTCGCAAGGAGCCCGGTGAGGTCTCCGATGAGGCGCCCGGACTTGCCGCGGATGAGTTCGGCCACGTCGGGGTTCTTCTTCTGCGGCATGATCGACGAGCCGGTGGACCACGCGTCGTCGAGGGTCGCCCAGGCGAACTCGCGCGAGGTCCACAGCACCACCTCCTCGCCGATACGCGAGAGGTGCACCCCAAGCATCGCCGCGGCGAAGAGGAACTCCGCCACCCAGTCCCGGTCACTCACGGCATCGATGGAGTTGGCCAGGGCTCCGCGGAATCCCAGGTCGCGTGCCACGGCCTCGGGGTCGAGGCCCAGCGACGAACCCGCGAGAGCGCCGGCGCCCAGCGGAGACAGGGCCGCGCGCTGGTCCCAGTCCCGCAGACGATCGACATCCCTTGCGAGAGCGTGGACGTGCTTGGCGAGCTCGTGGCCGAGCGACACCGGCTGGGCGTGCTGGAGGTGGGTGAATCCCGGCGCGATGGTGTCGACATGTGCGTCGGCTTGCGCGAGGAGCGCTTCCTGGAGGCCGATGATCCCCTCCGCGATGGCGCGGGCCTGATCGCGCAGGTAGAGACGGAAATCGGTGGCCACCTGATCATTGCGACTACGACCGGCGCGCAGCTTGCCCCCCAGGGGACCCAGGCGCTCGAGCAGGCCGCGCTCGATCGCCGTGTGCACGTCTTCGTCCTCGGGATCGGGCGTGAAGGAGCCCGAAGCGACGTCCGTCGCCAGCGCATCCAACGCGTCGAGGACGCGTGCAAGCTCAGCGGCGTCGAGCAGGCCTGCCGCGTGCAGCACGCGGGCGTGTGCGGCAGTCTGCCGGATGTCGTACGGCGCGAGGCGCCAGTCGAAATGGACGGATGCGCTCAGGGCCGCCATTGCGTCAGCAGGACCGCGGGCGAATCGGCCGCCCCACAGACGCGTGGGCTGCGACTCCTCGCCACTCATGTCGACTCCGCTCCGGCCGGGGACCGTCCCTCAGCCATCGTCAGGATCTCAGCAGCGGCGCCCGCACCGGCATCGACACCGCGGGTGACAAGCAACACGGTGTCATCGCCGGCCACCGATCCGAGGATCTCAGACCATGAGGCTCGATCGAAGGCCGAGGCCAGGTACTGCGCACCCCCGGGCGGAGTGCGCACGACGACGATGTTGCCTGAGGACTCCACGGACACCACGAGTTCGTGGGCAGCGCGTGCCAGCCGAGCCATTTCCGCCCCCGGGTCGATGCCGACATCAGCCACCAGGGTGTAGACGGCGCGACCGTCCTCCTGGGCGACCTTGACGGCACCGAGATCCACCAGGTCGCGGGAAAGCGTGGCCTGCGTCACCGCGAAGCCCTCCTGAGCGAGCACACCGCGCAACTCCTCTTGCGAGTGAATGCTTCTGCTGGCAATCACCTCACTGATGCGGGTACGCCGCGCAGCCTGCGTGCGTGGACTCGTCATGCCAGATCCCCGACGGCGAGGGGCCACAGCTCGGCCACACGGTCGAGGTCGTCGTCGGTCAGGATCAGCGGAGGAGCCATGCGGATGACATCGGGAGCCACCGCGTTGACGATGAGTCCGTGCGCGCGAGCGGAAGCCTCTAGCTCTGCTGCGACGGGAGTCCGCAGGACGGCACCGAGCAGGAGGCCCCGGCCTCGCACATGCGACACGCAGGTCGCGTCACCCACGATGCCGGACAGACGCCCGCCCGCAACCCGCGCATGCGCGACCAGGTGCTCACCCTCAATCACATCGAGCACCGCGAGCGCCGCCGCGCAGCTCACGGGGTTGCCACCGAAGGTGGAGCCGTGGCTGCCGGGGCCGAGGAGATCCGCCGCGGGACCAAAGGCAATGCACGCGCCGATGGGCAGTCCACCGCCGAGTCCCTTGGCCAGTGTCACGACGTCGGGCAACACCCCGTCAGCCTGATGCGCGAACCAGTCACCCGTGCGGCCGATTCCGGTCTGAACCTCGTCGAGGACCAGGAGCGCACCGTGGTCATCGCATGCCTCACGCGCGGCCGCCAGATAGCCCTCGGGAGCGGGAATCACCCCACCCTCCCCCTGGATGGGTTCGAGGAAGACCGCCGCAGTCGTGTCGTCGACAGCGGCTCGCAGTGCGGAGACATCCCCGAAGGGCACCACGACGACCTCACCGGGCAGCGGACGGAAGGGATCCTGCTTGGCAGGCTGCGCCGTGAGAGCAAGGGCGCCCATGGTGCGCCCGTGGAAGGAGCGCTCGGCGACCACGACGCGCGTGCGCCCGGTGCGCCGCGTCAATTTGAGCGCGGCCTCGTTGGCCTCGGCACCCGAGTTGCAGAAGAATGCCCGCCCCCCGCGCTCACCCGTGGGGTCCAGGAGCGCGATGAGGCGCTCGGCGAGTGCCACCGCCGGTGGCGAGATGGCCAGGTTGCTGGTGTGCCCCAGCGTCGACATCTGCAGGCTGACAGCGGCGACCACGTCGGGATGCGCGTGCCCGAGTGCATTGACTGCGATGCCGCCAAGGAGATCGACGTACTCGCGCCCCTCCGCATCCCACACCCGCGCTCCCTGACCGCGCACGAGCGACATCGACGGAGTGCCGTAGTTGTCCATGAGCGCGGCGCGCCAGCGCTCCTGGAGCGCTGACGTACCACCGCTCTCGGAAGCCATCATCGCCTCGGCCGCCATCACGCGCCCGCCTCGTCGGGCAGCACCGTGGTGCCCACTCCCGCGCCTGCGAAGACTTCGAGGATCGGGCCGTGCGGCACGCGCCCGTCGATGACATGCGCGCGAGCCACTCCCCCCTCGACGGCCCGCAGGCACGCCTCCATCTTGGGCACCATGCCGGATTCGAGACCGGGCAGGAGTTGGCGCAGCTGTGTCGCGCGAATCTCCGCGATGATCTCGGTGCTCGCGGGCCAGTCGGCGTAGAGGCCGGGCACGTCCGTGAGCACGATGAGCTTCAGCGCCCTCAGCGCCACGGCAAGCGCAGCTGCGGCCGTGTCAGCGTTGACGTTGTGTGCGACGCCCTGAGCATCCGGCGCCACGGTCGAGACCACGGGGATCCGATCGTCGTCGAGGAGTGTCGTAACAATCTCCGGGCGCACTTCCATGACATCGCCGACGAGTCCGAGATCGACTTCCACGCCGTCGATCACCGTCCCGCGTCGTTCGGCTCGGAAGAGCCTCGCATCCTCACCGGAGATCCCGACGGCCAAGGGGCCGTGGGCATTGATGAGGGTGACGATCTCCCGCTGCACCTGGCCCGTGAGCACCATGCGCACGACCTCCATGGCCTCTGGGGTGGTGACGCGCAACCCGCCGCGGAATTCACTGGCAATGCCCAC
>CAZLMT010000072.1:3199-5048 GCA_964560615.1 uncultured Actinomyces sp. | reverse complement strand
ATCGCGGAAATCTGGGGGCCTCCTCCATGCACAACCACGGGGCGCAGCCCGGCACGGCGGAGCATGACGATGTCCTCGGCAAAGGCGCGCTTCAGCCCTTCGTCGGTCATGGCATTGCCGCCGTACTTCACCACCACCGTGGCGCCGCGGCATTGCTCGAGCCACGGGGACACCTCGATGGGCACGGAGCTCTGGCCCTGGCCACTCATGTGGAGTACGCCGAGTTCTCGTGGACGTAGTCGGCCGTGAGGTCATTGGTCCACACCGTCGCCTCGGCGTCTCCCGCCCCCAACCGAACGCCGATCCGCACCGTGCGGGCAGACATGTCGACAAGATCCCGAGGCTCCCCCGCCGCACCACCGCGGCACACCCAGACGTCGTTGATCGCGACGTCGACCTCATCCGAGGCAAAGACTGCCGATGTCGTGCCGATGGCGGAGAGCACCCGGCCCCAATTGGGGTCCTGGCCGTGGATAGCGCACTTGAGCAGGTTGCTTCGCGCGATAGCCCGGGCGACTTCCACGGCGTCATCCTCGGTCGCCGCGCGCGAGACCGTGATCGCGATGTCCTTGCTCGCGCCCTCGGCGTCGCCAATGAGCTGGAGGGCGAGGTCGGCGCACGCGGCCGTGATGGCCCGACAGAGGTCGTCCGTCGACGGCTGCACCATGGCCGCACCGCTCGCCATCGCCAACACCGTGTCATTGGTCGACATGCAGCCGTCCGAGTCGATGCGGTCGAAGGTCACGCGGGTGGCTGCCGCCAGCGCCACTGCCAGAGTGTCGGGGTGGGCCACGGCATCCGTCGTGATGACGACGAGCATGGTGGCCAAGCCGGGCGCAAGCATCCCTGCGCCCTTCGCCATCCCACCCACGGTGAAGCCGTCACCGCGCACGGTAGTGACCTTGGGCACCGTGTCGGTCGTCATGATGGCGACCGCGGCATCCATGCCCCCTTCGCGGGTGAGTGACGCCGCAGCCGCGTCCACACCCGCGAGCAAGTGATCCATCGGC
The DNA here is from genome assembly GCA_964560615.1 of uncultured Actinomyces sp. Classification (GTDB taxonomy): domain Bacteria; phylum Actinomycetota; class Actinomycetes; order S36-B12; family S36-B12; genus Mxb001. The sequence continues at coordinate 4,038 of CAZLMT010000072.1, read as the reverse complement.
AGGCGCTCGCCGATGAGGCCGGTGGAGCACACGCCCACCTCGCCGGCACCGGTGGAGTGGCCCTCCGCGCTGAGTCGCTCGGCGACGTGTTCAGCCGTGCGGTGGGTGTCGGCGAAGCCCTCGGGTCCGGTGCAGGCATTGGCGCCACCCGAATTCAAGACGACGGCATGGAGCTCGCCGTCGGTGACCGCCTGGCGCGTCCACAGGACGGGCGCGGCCGGAAAGCGGTTTGAGGTGAAGACGGCCGCAGCGGATTGCAGCGGACCGTCGTTGACGACCAGTGCGAGATCGGGTCGGCCACTCGCCTTGAGGCCGGCCGTCACGCCCGCAGCACGGAAGCCCTTCGGCTCGGTCACGGTCACGGCGCGACCCCCGCATCGCTCAGGCCTGCCGCCTCGTCGAGCCCCAGCATGAGGTTTGCGTTCTGCAGAGCCTGCCCGGCCGCGCCCTTGACGAGGTTGTCCAGCGCCGCCACGACCACGGCACGACCGGCGTGCACATCGGCCGCTGCCTGCACATGCACGGCATTGCCGCCCAGCGTGGACGAGGTCTGCGGCCACTGCCCCGGCGGGAGCACGTGCACGAAGCGCTCGTTGGCGTACGCCGCGTGCAGGCACTCATGCAGGTCTTCGGTGGTCACGCCTTCGGCAAGATCCGCCGTGCAGGTCGCCAGGATTCCTCGCGGCATGGGCGCAAGAAGCGGAGTGAAGGACACCCGCACGGCCTCACCCGACGCATGCCCCAGGGCCTGCTCCATCTCCGGGGTGTGCTGGTGCAGTCCGCCGACCTTGTACGGCGACATCGATCCCATGACCTGGGATGCCAACATGGTCTCCGTC
>CAZLMT010000072.1:0-3189 GCA_964560615.1 uncultured Actinomyces sp. | reverse complement strand
TGAGGCCGCGACGACACTGACAACCAGTCCGATCAGGCCTTCGGCGAGGAGAGGTGCGAGGGCAAGTGACACCGCCGTCGGGTAGCAGCCGGGATTCGCGACGCGCGTCGCCTCGGCAATGTGGGCACGCGCTCCGGGAAGCTCTGGCATGCCGTAGACCCAGTGCCCGGCGTAAGAGTCGTTGTAGAACGCCCTCCACGCCGACTCATCGGCGAGACGGAAGTCGGCGCCCAGGTCCACGATGCGCTGCCCCGCCGGCAGGGCTCGCGCAATCGCCGCCGACTCTCCATGCGGAAGGGCAAGGAACACGATGTCGGCGCCACGCAGGGCGTCGGGGTCGGCAGCCACCAGGACTCGGTCCGCCAGAGCAGGCAGCTGCGGGTGCACCTCCCCGAGCCGACGCCCCGCGTTCGATCCCGCGGCCACGGCACCGATCTCGATATCCGGGTGCCCGAGGAGGAGTCGGAGGAGTTCGCCACCGGCATATCCCGAGGCGCCGGCGACGGAAGCAGTCAGGGGCACGGACAAATTATACGCATACACGCATACGGCTAGGCAGTGCCCCTGAGGACGGCACCATGCCGACGCGCGGCCTCGGCGATGCCGGCCGCGCGGGCGGCAGCGATCTCCTCCGCTGCGAGGGTGCGATCGGGGGCTCGGAAACGCAGCGCAAAGGCAAGCGACCGGTGGCCTTCGGGCACCTGCGGCCCGACGTACACATCGAAGAGGCTGACCTCCTCGCACAGGTCCCCTGCACCCTCGCGGATCGCGTCGGCGACGGCGCCGACGGGCACGGCTTCGGCGACGACGAGTGCGATGTCTTCCTTCGCCACGGGCTGGGTCGTCACGTCGGGCGCCGAGGCAACGTCAGGCGCTGCCGCGATGAGCGCATCGAGATCGAGTTCGATCGCGCAGGTGCGCGCGGGCAGGGAGTACGCCGCGATGACGCGCGGGTGAAGCTCCCCCGCATGGCCGATGACATGGTCGCCCACGACCAAGGCAGCAGTGCGCCCGGGATGGAACGGAGCATCGTGAGCCTGCCGCACGGCGAGGTCCACTCCGATGACCTGCCCGACACTGCGGGCGATCTCGATCGCATCCGCCCACGAAACGTCCCGGCCCGCGCCCCACCAGCCAGAAGCCTCACGCTGACCCGAGAGGACGACTGCGAGATGGTGCGGCTGCCGCGGGAGCAGCCCCTCGATGGCCTGGAGTTGCTCCTGCGAGGGGCGCCGCTCCACGCCAGGCCTCTCGGGTGACGCCGCACCGCCGGGGACCTGGCCCTCGCGCAGCACGAAGACGCGACCGATCTCGCCCAGGGCGATGTCATCGAGCCCCCGGGAGAGATTGCGCCGCGCGGCGGCCATCAGGCCGGGCAGGAGGGATGTGCGCAGCAGCGGCTGCTCCTCGGACAGGGGGTTGGCCAGGCGCGGCGCACGACGGCGCACGTCATCCGCGGGGATGAGAAGCGCATCGAGGTCCTGCTCGCCCATGAAGGGATAGGTGAGGACGTCGACGATGCCGGTCCCCGCAAGGGCCAGTCCCGCACGTCGGCGCAAGCGCTGCTCTCGGGTGAGCCCATAGCCCGCGGGGGCCTGCGGGAGTCGCGCGGGGATGCGCTCGTATCCCACGAGGCGCACGACCTCCTCCACGAGATCGGCGGGATCGGTGAGATCGGGCCGCCACGGCGGTGGTGTCACGGCGAGGATCTCCGCTCCGCTGATCTCGCAGCCCACGCTCTCGAGGTGCTCGCGCACCGTCGCGGAGTCGATCGACATTCCCGCCGTGCGCTCGGGCAGGTCCGCAGCCATAGCGATGACCGATGGAGAGTACGGCGACTCCCACGCCGTCATGCCGGCGTAGGTGCCACCACCGTGCTCGAGGAGGAGCTGTGCCGCCCGTGCAGAGGCATAGGGAGCGAGGACCCGGTCGACTCCGCGCTCGAAGCGACGCGACGCCTCGGAGGAGAGTCGATGGCGCCGCGCGGTGCGAGCCACGGGCTCGGGGACGAAGCGGGCCGCCTCGAGGACGAGGTCGGTCGACTCGTCGTCGATCTCGGTGTGGAGGCCACCCATGGTGCCCGCGAGCCCGATGACGCCTGAGTCATCGCGAATCACAACATCGTCGGCATCCAGTGTGCGCTCGACATGGTCCAGGGTCTCGAGAGTCTCCCCGGCGCCGGCGCGACCCGCGCGCACCGCTCCGCGGAGCTTGGCCCCGTCGAAGGCGTGCAGGGGCTGACCGAGTTCGAGCATCACGTAGTTGGTGACATCGACCGCCAACGACACCGGGCGCATGCCCGAAGCGGTGAGACGGCGGCGCATCCACTCGGGAGTAGGCGCCTGAGGATCGAAGCCGACGATGCGGCGCAGGGTGAAGAGCTCGCACATCTGCGGGTCGTCAACCGCGCAGGCCCACGGGGCAACATCGGCGGCGGGTGCGGGAAGCTCGACCAGGCGCTGACCTGGATCCTCGAAGGCAATCCCGAAGGCCGTGGCCACCTCTCGCGCCACGCCACGCACCGAGAGGGCATAGCCGCGATCGGGTGTCACGGCAATGTCGAGAGTCTCCTCTCCGAGCCCCAGCGCCATGCCCGCGTCATCGCCGACGGCACCGGATCCCAGGACCATGATGCCGTCGTGGTCCTCGCCCAGCCCGAGCTCGCGCTGGGAGCAGATCATGCCGTCGGAGACATGGCCGTAGGTCTCCCGGGCCGAGATGCGGAAACCACCCGGGAGGACAGCGCCGGGCAGTGCGACGACGACGAGATCGCCCGCGGACGCCCCCGCGATCACCTCCGACATCGACCTGACACCAGCGAATGGGCTTCTTGAAGTCGGTGAGTTCCTCGATGGCCTCGACACGCCCGACGACCAGGGGGCCTGAGACATCCCCTCCGGCAGACTCCACCGACTCGACCTCGAGTCCCGCCGCGATCAATCGCTCGGCTACGTCGCGCCCGCTCACCCCGGGCGGCAGGTCGACCATCTCGCGAAGCCACTCCATGGGGACGCGCATCAGACCTCCACTCCGAAGGCCCTGCTGAAGCGTGCATCGCCCTCCACCATGTCGCGCATGTCTGTGACACCGTGGCGGAACATCAGGGTGCGCTCCACGCCCATGCCGAAGGCAAAGCCGGAATAGCGGTCAGTGTCGATGCCCGCGGCGCGAAGGACGCGAGGGTTGACC
>CAZLMT010000071.1:11230-12072 GCA_964560615.1 uncultured Actinomyces sp. | reverse complement strand
TCAGCATTCCTCCGCGGTCCCGACTGCTCGTGATCTTCGCCCACGGCAGCGGCAGTGGCCGCCTGAGCCCGCGCAATGCGGCCGTGGCCCGGATCCTGAACGCCGGAGGTATCGCCACGCTCTTGCTCGATCTCCTCACCGAGAGCGAGGCAGAGGACCGCGATGAGGTCTTCGACATCGATCACCTGGCGAACCGTCTCGAAGGTGCCGTCGCATGGACACGACACGACGCACGCACCGTGCATCTCGGAGTGGCGCTCTTCGGCGCGAGCACGGGGGCGGCCGCGGCTCTCGCTGTCGCCGCGCGATGTCCCGACCTCATCCGCAGCGTCGTCTCGCGGGGCGGGAGACCCGACCTCGCACGGTCATGGCTTGCGCGTGTGCAGGCACCGACCCTGCTCATCGTGGGAGGTGACGACGTTGAGGTCCTTCGTCTCAACAGGGAGGCGCTCACTCACCTGACCTGCCCCGCATCCCTCGAGATCGTGCCGGGGGCGAGCCACCTCTTCGAGGAGCCGGGGGCCCTACGCCGTGTCGCCATGATCGCTCGGGACTGGCTTGCCGCCACAGCCGTCTCGCGCGCCGCCTGAGGTCGTCATGCTTGGGTGGCGGTCGCTCAGTGCGCTTGCGTTCATGGCCGTGGTCTCCGGAGCGGCCCTCCCCTGGCTAGCGCCCTCGCACTCGCCCGAGGGAGTCACGGCGCAGCCCATCGCGCCACTTGCTCCGCTGAGGGCTGGCGCAGAGATCGCGGCAGCTGCAGCGGCAACGACCGCTCTCAGCGGCACCATCGTGATCGGGGATGAGCCGGTGGCCGGCGCCACGCGGTGCCTCGAGTCCCGGGG
>CAZLMT010000071.1:7570-11220 GCA_964560615.1 uncultured Actinomyces sp. | reverse complement strand
GCCTCGCGCGATTACGCCGTCGTCGTGATCCACACGGGACATCGCGGCGGGTTGGTGGACGGGCAGATTGACCGGGTCATCGATGCGCTCGGGGCGCAGCGTCGCGTCGTCTGGGCGACCATACGCCTGCCCTACGGAGGCACGGGAGGCTTCTCGTTCGAGGACCGCACCAACGCGTCAATTCGCAACGTGGTGGATCAACACCCGGAGGGCCGCGTACTGGACTGGCAGGCGATGACCAGCAAACATCCCGAGTGGACCCTTGACGGGTTGAACTTATCGGAGCAGGGCTGCCGTGAGTACGCCCGGAAGATCGCGAAGCTCAGCGGCCTTCCCCGTGGGACCTGACACCGGGTGCGGCTGCGCGCCCACCGGCAACGCAGATTCCAGGAGTCCTGATGCGCGCGCTGCGGCCACTGCCTCCGACCTCGAGTGGACTCCGAAATGCCGATAGATGGCCATGGACTCGATCCGGACGGTGGACTCGCTGAAGCAAATGCGTGCGGCGATCTGGCGATTCGTCATGCCTGTAGCCATGCCGAGAAGGATCTCTTGCTGTCGCGGAGTCAAGGCATCAGGTGACTCTCCTGTCGATGCAACAGCAGTCACATCGGACTTGTCCTCATCCCACTGCTGAGCGCGCACCAGCGACGGCAGAATCGTCAGTCGAGAGGCCAGGCGGAGCACCTCACCATGATTCACGGCCTTGAGCGAGCAGGTGATAACGGTCTGCAGGCCGTGCTCCGGTCGTAGTGGAATGCACACGTAGCCCAAGGCGCCCGCACCATCGTGGCGAATCCGCGCGATGGTGCGGCCCGCACGCAACTCCCCGTAGGCGCCCGACCGGCCCCAGAGGCACTCGACGGCCCAGACGATCAGATCCGTGTCCATGTGCTGGCCCTCGGGGTGCCGGAGCGCCCCCTGCGCAGCGATCTGCACCGTATCGGTCTTGCCCAGGGCCTCCGCAGGCACGATGCGCCTGAGTAGTTCCCCCAGCGCCTCCTCCCGAGCCGCGTCCGGTGCCACGGAGGCAAGGACGTCAAGCACGACAGGCAAGTCCCAGCCAGACTCAGGGCGTCGCCAGGCGTCGCCGGGGATCAACTCCTCAGTCCAGTGCCACGGCACCACAGAATTCCTCATGCGTAACCCCCTCCCCCCGAACCTTTCTCTGCTGGCCATCAACGTGTGTCCGTTGTCGCCATAGTCGACCTACGCACCTGGCCCGGGAGGAGCGACACGCATCTCAGTGGTCATTTACAGGTTTCGCCGAGTTCATCACAAGGAGGCCTAAAGCAAAGTCCCACGCGAGATGGGGTCCGACTCAAGACGTAGGACACCGAACTCGGAAGTCGGGACTCAGCGCGGCCGCAGCCCGCCGTCTTCCCATACGAGCTGTCGATCCACCACCCGCTGGGCGACACTCACGATGGACTTCCCCTGGGCGAGGGAATAGGACTCGAGGACCCGGAAGGCCTCCGGGATGGACAGGTGCCCCTTGGCAGCGATGACACCCTTCGCCTGCTCGATCGTGGCGCGCGAGTGCAGGGCGGTCTCGAGTTGCTCGGCCACGACACCGGTCTCGCGCGCAAGTCGCTGCTGGACCAGGCCGACAGCAGCGACGTCGGCCAGGGCCTGAGCGGCATCGAGGTCCCCGGGCGTCACTACCCAAGGCGTGGTCCAAAAGATATTGAGCGCACCCACGACCTGAGACCGCAGCCGGAGTGGGACGGCCACCGCGGAAGTGAATCCGAGTGCTCGCGCCTCCTCAATGAAGATCGGCCAACGATCATCCGAGAGCATGGTGGGCGCCGTGACCACCTCGCCGGTCCTCCAGCATTCGAAGCACGGGCCTTGCTCGCGTTGGAGTTCGAAGACTTCCAGGAGGCGAGTGTCCTCATCGGATGCTGACAGCACCTGTAGATGCCCTGCACCGTCCTCCAGCATGACGCCTGCGGCACCGGCACCGAGGAGCTGTGTCGTCGAGATCGTCAACTGCTGGGCGAGGTCGAGGAACTCGAAGTCGGAGGTGAGGGTCCTCATGGCCTCGGCCATGACGCGAGCGAACTCCGCGTCATGCTCATCGATGCGCCTGGCAACCACCATCACGCACTCTCCTTCCGCTTGCATAGCTCACGCTGCGAAGTCGTCATGGCTTCTCGAATCGAATGTCACCGTCGAGGACGCGCGAGGCCACGACGTAGAGCGTCTGGTCTTCGAGGAAGGCTCGGGCGCGCAGGTGGGCCAGAGCATCCTCGATGGTGCAATCCAGCATGCCCGCAATCATGCCCGTGGCCTGGTGGATGCGGAGTCGATCCACGTCTCGATTAGCCAGCAGGTGCTCGAATTGAGCATCCTCGAGTCCTGCCTGCATAAAGACCAGCGCGTGGGTCGCTATGTCGCCCAGTGCGATGCAGTCCAGGTACTGCTCGTCGTCGAGCTCGATAGGTCGCGGCCGCAGCTGGCTCAACGCTCCCAGGCGTGCTCTGCCCACGCGGAGCGGGAAGCAAAAGGTGGCTGCCACCCCCATATCGCGGGCGACACGAGCGAATTGCGGCCAGCGCTCGAACTCCAGCGAATCCCAGCTGGACGCTTCGACATGCTCGCTCGTTGCCGCGACGTCGAAGTTGGGTCCCTCGCCCAGGGCGTATTCCGCCTTTGCGACGTCCAGGGCCCAGGCGCTCGACGCTGCTACCGGCCCATCAGGGATCCCGCCCACCTGCAGTCCGATGTAGGCCCCGTCGACGGGAATCTCGACGACGGCCAGGTGGCACAGTCGAAGGAGCAGGGAGTCCGGGGAGCCTCCCGTGAGGCGGGCAACGAGCCGCGCACGGCGGTCATCTTCGTCCACTTGGAGCCTCCTTTCTCGGACGGGACGGACAGGTAGGGCGTGTGCGGAACTACACGGCAATGCGATCTATCCCCGGGCGATCCGGGGGGTCGTCGATGTCACCGGCCTCGCGAGCGGCCTCGACCGCTTCTCCCCGAGAGTGCACGCCGAAGTGGCGGTAGATGATCAGGGACTCGACGCGCACGGTCGACTCACTGAATCGGATGAGTTTGGCGATCTCGCGATTAGTGAGTCCCCCGGCCATAGCTTCGAGGATCTCGCCCTGGCGCGCAGTGAGCACACCATCCCCCACGTCCTCGGCGTACACCGTTTGGGTCTCGTCGACGTGACGCTCGCTCACCGCGGACCAAAGGCGACTCACGAGGGTGAGGTGGTCGACGCGGTGCCTCAGGGTCTCATCGTCATCCGCGATCAGGGCGACGGCGAGGATGCCGTGCAGGGTCCCTGCATGCACGAGCGGAAGGCAGACCGACAACTGCCGGGCGCCATGAGGCTCCTGGGACATCACGACGGGCAGGCCCTGGCGAAGCCGCTCTCCCGCGGCGGGATCGGTCCACATGCACCCGATGGCCCAGGCGAGCAAGCCGGAGTCGGGCCGCGAAGTCGCCTGGCGTCGAATGCTCCCGGTCGGACTGATCCCAATCACCTCGATCGAGGTCAGGTCCTCGGCCGGGACGATTCGGCTCACGAGTTCGGGTACGAGGCGTGCCAGCGATTCGCTCGAGGCGGTCAGGATGAGGAGATCCAGCAGGGTCGCGCTGTCCCACTCACTCTCGGAGTCACGCCAGGCATCTGCCTTGAC
>CAZLMT010000071.1:0-7560 GCA_964560615.1 uncultured Actinomyces sp. | reverse complement strand
ACGCCCTGGGTGCGCCAGCCAGGCGCTTCACTCGACGTTGGCATCCTGACCCCGTTCCTCGTTCGCTCACCGGACTGATGTCGTGGATCGCGGAGTCAGGAGGATTGCCCAACCGGTCACCCCCATGATCGGCCGACTCGGCGTCCATCACCGCAACCGACACGCTTGTCACGACCACGGATTACGAACGTAACCCGCAACCTTGGGGCATGCCCACCCTAGCAGCGGTCACTCTGTGAGCCCGGATCACCGCACGAGGCGCTGCACAGGGGTTGCTGACCGGTCATCGTCGAGATTCGCCACAATGCTCCTGTGCCCATCAGGAGTGCCGAGCCATCCGACGTCCGCGAGATCCTGGCGATGATCACCGAGCTGGCTGAATACGAGCGCGCCCGTGACGAAGTCGTCGCGACCGAGGAGCAGCTCGAGCACGCCCTCTTCGGTCCCGAGCTCGCGGTCTATGCACTCATCGCCACGGAGGAGACCACCGGCGAGATCGTCGGCTTCGCCCTGTGGTTCCTCAATTTCTCCACGTGGCTCGGTCGCCACGGCATCTACCTCGAGGACCTCTATGTGCGGTCCTCCCATCGTGGGCACGGCCATGGCAAGGCACTCCTTCAGTCGCTCGCCCGCATCGCGGTGGAGCGCGGCTACGGTCGCTTCGAGTGGTGGGTGCTGGACTGGAACACCCCGGCCCTGGACTTCTATCGCTCCATCGGCGCCGAGCCGATGGATGAGTGGACAGTGCAGCGTGTGAGTGGGGACGCGCTACAGCGACTCGCTAGCAGCACTGAGTTGACCGACAGCGCTGACTAGCGTGACCACGTGAGCCCCTGGGCGCGCTTCGCCCCCGCTGCCTTCGTGATCATCTGGAGCACGGGATTCATCGGTGCGCGCTATGGACTCCCCTACGCCGCTCCCCTGACCCTGCTCGGTGTCCGGATGACACTGGCCACCGCCGCCTTCGCACTGCTCTTCATTGCGCTTCGCGCACCGCGCATCGCGCATCTCCGACAGTATCCGCAGGCCGCGCTCATCGGGATCCTCCTGCATGCGGTCTACCTCGGCGGACTCTTCGTCGCCATCGATCTCGGCCTCGCCGTCAGCGTCACCGCACTCATCGTCTGCCTGCAGCCGATCCTCGTGGCGGTGCTCGCGGGGCCCTTCCTCGGCGAGCGTGTCCGCACCCGCCAATGGGCCGGATTCGTGCTGGGATTCGCGGGTGCGGTCATCGTGCTCTCACCGGGCTTAGCCTCGGGAGGCACCGCCCCAGCCGCTGTCGCCGCCGCCGTCATCGGCCTGGCGGGCACGACCGCGGCCACCCTCCTGCAGAAGCGCTGGGGGGACGACATCCCGCCTGTCGCGGGCACGACCGTGCAGTACACCGCTGCTGCCGTGGTGCTCCTCACCGCGGCAGCCCTCACGGAGCCGCTCTCGATCGACTGGACACCCACCTTCGTCGCCGTCCTGGCCTACATGGTGCTCGTGCTTTCCGTTGGCGCGATCCTGCTGATGTTCTGGCTCATCCGGAAGGGCACCGCCTCGGGCTTCGCCAGCCTCTACTTCCTCGTGCCTCCGGCGACGTTGATCGAGGCCTGGATCCTCTTCGACGAGGTTCTGCCCGCCTTCGCCCTCGTGGGATTCGCAGTCGCGACAATCGGTGTTGCACTCGTGCGCGCGCCGCGCGCGGTCACCGAGACGACCTAGCGAGAAGACCTAGCGAGGGGTGCTAGGAGTCGGCGACAGCGGCCGTCGTGCTCGGCCAGAACCCGGAGACCAGCCCGGCGAGGGCAAGGGCGACCAGGGCGAAGCCCGCACCACGCTCGGCTCCGCCCTCGGCCATGGCGAGGGGGACGCCCACGACCAGTGCGAGGAGCTGCGCGACAACAAGGAGGCTGCGCGCCCAGCGGCGGGCGCGCCAGAGTCCGCGCGCGGCGAAGATCATGGCGACTCCGAAGAGCCCGAAGATCGTGATCTCCAGCGTCACCGCCACCGGACTTGAGACGGCGGCAGGCCCCGTGATCCCGAGGCGGAAGACCTGCACGACGATGTAGGCGGCGTAGATGACGAGCGCGACGCCCTCGATGGCCGCGACCACGGCGCCGACGACCAGGGACGTCACCGGTCTTGCCCTGCCACTGGCCATGTGACCAGATTAGGCCGACTAGGGTTCGTCTGTGCGTGGAGTCCTCGTCGTCAACCCCCATGCGACCACCACCTCCCCGCGCGTCACCGACGTCCTCGTCCACGCCCTGGCCGACGAAGTCGACCTTGAGATCATCCGCACCGAGCACCGGGGCCATGCTGCCGAGATCGCCCGGCGCGCCCGGGCTGAGCGAGCCGATCTTGTGTGCGTCCTGGGCGGCGATGGCACAGTCAACGAAACCGTCAACGGCCTGCTCGGCGAAGGCCCGGCGACGCCTGACGGGGGCGGCTCGGACGGCCCCATGCTTGCGATCATCCCCGGCGGCAGCGCCAACGTCGCGGCGCGAGCGCTCGGGCTGCCCGCCGATCCCGTCGAGGCGACCGGCGAGATCCTCCAGGCACTGCGAGAGGGTCGCTCACGTCGTATCGGCCTCGGCATTGCCCGCGTGACACCGTGGGAGGGCGAGCCGTGGCAGCCGCGGTGGTTCCTTGCCAATGCCGGACTCGGGCTGGACGCCGAGATCATCGCGGCGATGGAAGAGGCCCGAGCCGAAGGGCACGAGGCCACGCCCACCCGCTACCTCACCACCACTATTCGCCAGTTCCTCTGGCGCACGAATAGGCGCGAGCCCGCACTGGATGTCGAGTTGCCCAGTGACGGCTCCGACAACGTGCCGGGCGTTTTCGTCGCCATCGTGCAGAACACCTCGCCCTGGACCTACTTCGGCGCGCTGCCCATCGCTCCGTGCCCGGACGCCTCCTTCTCCACCGGTCTCGACCTCTTCGCCGTACGCCGAATGGCTCTGGGCACGGCCTTGCGCCTGGCCCGGCGGATGGTGGCGGGGAGTCGGGCCGGGTCCACGGCCCGCAGCCTCAGGGTCGCTCACGACCTGCCTCGGCTCACGGTCCACGCCCGCCGCCCCACGGCATTGCAGATCGACGGAGAGGGCCTGGGCGACGTCCGGCGGGTCGACTTCGCCTCGGATCCGGACGCCCTGACCGTGGTCGCCTAGGGCGGGATGAGACCGTGCCAGCACGGTTGTACGCCGTCCTATAAACGGACGCAGCGCGATGTTTGACCAGTCATGTGACGAAGGAGACAGCGACGACACGCATCGGGTGTGTCGTTTCGCCTTGTGGGAGGCCTCTGACTCTGCGACCCTTAGAGCCCGGATGGGATCCGGCCGCGATCGCCACTCATGCACCCTGGCCTCACGGCTGCGCCCCTCGGGACCGTGCGTGAACGACGTCACAAGCAGGGAACCACGTGAGGAGGAACCATGGACTGGCGCCACGATTCTGCCTGCCGTGACGAGGATCCCGAGCTGTTCTTCCCCATCGGCAACACCGGCCCCGCACTCCTCCAGATCGAAGAGGCCAAGGCCGTCTGCCGTCGCTGCGACGTCATCGACGAGTGCCTGCAGTGGGCTCTCGAGACCGGTCAGGATGCCGGTGTCTGGGGCGGCCTGAGCGAGGACGAGCGCCGCGCCCTCAAGCGTCGCAATGCACGCCTCCGGGCACGCACCACCGCCTGACAGTTTCCCTGACACGCTGCCTGTCGCTGTCGCAGCTGCTCCCTAACCGCTCCAGGGCACGTCTATACGCACCTCGCAACCCTGTGTCCCGGACGAGGTGAAGGTCAGGGCACCGCGCAGATCTTGCTCCACGAGCGAGCGCACGATCTGCAAGCCCAACCCCTCGCGGAGTGGATCCGGCAGACCGTGACCGTCGTCGCGCACCGTGATGCGCATGTCACTCTCCGTGCGCGAGAGGCTCACGACGATGCTCGACGCTGCCGCATGCTCCACCGCGTTGTGCACGAGCTCCGACATTGCCATCGCCAGCGGACTTGCCAGGTCCGTGGAGACCACGCCTACCGACCCATCTCGCGCGATATCGACTCCGGGTGCGTAGGCGGCCGCAAGATCGCGTTCGACCGCGAGGATCCGATCGATGACCGCATCGAAGTCGATGCGGTCGCCTGGCTCCTGGGCGAGCACCTCGTGGATGGCGGCAATGGCCGCGACCCTGCGCCCCGCCTCGGCGAGCGCCTCACGGGCTTCATCCGCTTCGACGCGCCGCGATTGCAGCCGCAGCAGGGCTCCCACCGTCTGCAGGTTGTTCTTCACCCGATGGTGGACCTCCCGCAGTGACGCATCCTTGCTCAGTAGGGCGCGTTCGCGTCGGCGTAGGTCGGTGACATCGCGCACCAGCACGATTGCACCCTCGGCCCGACCACCCGGCACCAGCGGGAGCGACCGCAGTGTCACGCAGGCAGATGGGTTCTCGACCTCGGCATCGGCAGCGATGCGCCCAGCGGCCGCGAGCGCCAGTGACTCATCCACGGGACCAGGTCGATGCCATAGGCGCGTGACGATCGCGGCGAGGTCCGCGTCCTCGAGCGAGCGCGCGAGGCCCAGTCGACGGAAGGCAGAGACCGCGTTGGGGCTGGCGAAGCGCACGCGGCCCTGCTCATCCACGCGCAGGAGTCCATCGCCCACGCGCGGCGGAGCAGATCCGGTCGCCCACCCGGCATCGCGCGGAGGGAAGCGACCTTCGCTCGCCATCATCAGCAAACGCTCCGCGAGATCCTGGTAGACCTCCTCGAGCAGCCCGGAACGCCGAGTCGCGGCGTGACGCTCGATGACGCCGACGATCCGCTCGCCGACATGGACCGGGACCGCCTCGGCCCCGGAGGATTCCGTGACGATCCGTCCCGCGGCCGCGGCGCGATCAAGTGCCGGCTGTCGCCCCCGAGGCACGAAGGTGCCCACGACATCTTCGGGGACTCCCGTCGGAGCAGTCGCCGGTCGCACGAGGGCTGCCGCGATCCAGCCGCCGGTATTCCAGGTGGGCAGCCACAGGACCAGGTCACTCATGGCCAGATCGGCAACCAGCCCCCAGGCACCCACGAGCGCCTGTAGATGCTCCACCTCCGCCGACGCCAGGTCGGTCCGCTCCTCCGCGATGCGGTCGAGGCTCCCCATGCTCGCGCAGGCTAGGCGGTCGGCCGAGCGGGCCCGCTACCGGGCCCGATAGCCTGCCGGCATCGAAGGGAGCACCGTGCAGAACAAGACGCTTATCACCGTCACCGCGATCGTCGCGCTCGTCGCCCTCGGCGTGAGCGTGCTCGCGCTCGCCATCCTGTGACCGCGGACGGCAGCGCCCCTCAGCCTGAGCACGGAGGCGCCCAAGCCGTTCGCGCTGCCGCGCGTCACGGCGCGCAGCACCTCTTCACGCTGTCGGGGGCACACATCTTCCCGCTGTACGACGCGGCTGTCGGAGGCGTCACCGCGGTCCAGTCCGGGGCCGCCGGACCCATGCGGCTCATCGACGTACGCCATGAGCAGACCGCCGTCTTCGCCGCGGAAGCGATGGGCAAGCTCACGCGCACACCGGGATTCGCCGCCGTCACGGCCGGCCCTGGCGTCACCAACGCGGTGAGCGCCGTGGCCGGCGCCTGGGTCAACGGTTCGCCTCTCGTCCTCATCGGTGGTCGTGCGCCCGATGGGCGATGGGGTTCGGGGGCCCTGCAGGAGATCGACCATCCACCGCTCCTGGCGCCCGTCACGAAGTCCGCGACCACCGTGCACGACCCTGCGGCCGTTGCCGCGTCGGTCGATGCTGCATTCCGGCTCGCAGGCACGGCCCATCGCGGACCGACGTTCGTCGATGTGCCCATGGACATCCTCTTCACGCCAGCCGTGTCCGCCGCACTGGATACGCCACCCTCTCCCCCGGTTCTGGAGGGTGACCTCACCCGGATCGCCGCACTGCTGCGTGCCGCCGAGCGACCTGTCATGGTGCTCGGCAGCGATGTCTGGGCAGACGGCGCCGACACGGCGGCGCGCGCTTTCGCCGACGCCACAGGCATCCCGGTCATCGCCAACGGCATGGCGCGCGGCATCCTGCCGCCCGACCATCCCCAGCTGGTCACCCGCGCACGCGGTGCCGCGTTTGCCGGCACCGATCTGGTCATGGTCGTCGGCACACCACTGGACTTCCGACTCGGCTACGGCAGCTTCGGCGATCCGCCCGCTCCGGTGATCCATGTCGCCGACTCCCCCGGCCAGGTCGCTCACCACCGTGAGCTGGCCGCGAGCGCCGCCGGCGACCTCACGGCGTTCTTCCTCGGCCTCGCCGGTGAGATCGGTGATCCCCTGGCCGTGGAGGAATGGGCGGCCAGCCTGCGGGGGCGCGCCCTGGCCGCCATCGCCGCGGACGCTGCCGACCTCGCCAGCGATGCCGACCCGATTCATCCCGCCCGCATCTACGGCGAGCTCCTACCCCGACTCGCCGACGACGCCGTCGTCATCGGTGACGGCGGTGACTTCGTGTCCTTCGCGGGACGCTACGTCGAGCCGCGACGCCCGGGTCACTGGCTCGATCCGGGCCCGTATGGCTGCCTCGGCACCGGACCCGGCTACGCCATGGCCGCCCGGCTCGCGCACCCCTCGTCGCAGGTGGTGCTCCTCCTGGGTGACGGTGCCGCGGGCTTCTCTCTCATGGACGTCGACTCCCTCGTGCGCCATGACCTTCCCGTGGTCATCGTCATCGGCAACAACTCGGGCTGGAATCTCGAGCGCCACCCGATGCGCTTTCTCTACGGCTACGACGTCGCCGCCGACCTGCGCCCCACGGCGTACGACGAGGTCGTCCGCGCCCTGGGCGGTGCAGGAGAGACGGTGACACGGCCGCAGGACATCGGAGGAGCGCTCGATCGCGCCTTCGTTGCCGGCGTGCCCTACGTCGTCAACGTGATGACGGACCCGGATATCGCCTACCCGCGGTCGACGACCGGGGTGTGACAGCTCGCGCTATGCGCGCAGATGTGATGCTGGGCTAGCGCCCCACCCGACCAGCCCAAGACGCCGCCGACCCGCGTTTCCCAGAGTAGAAGCACGGATTCAAGGCGTCTTGAGCAGAGAAGCAACCCGGGTCCATGGCCATACGCGGGAATGACGTCGCTTCAACGCTGCACGCAGAGCTGATGCTGCGCTAGCGCTGTGCACTATGCGCAGAGCCTCCGAATGATCGGCTCGGCGTCCTGCGCCCCACCCGACCAGCCGCGCGGGCGCAACTCGATGTGCAGGTGCACGGCGCCGGGTGAGCCGGTGTCGCCCATCGTGCCGATGAGCTGACCTGCCTTCACCGTGTCGCCCTGACCGACGAAGATCTTGTCGAAGTGGCCGTAGAACCACATCGAGCCCTTCTTGTCGGTGATATCCAGGATGAGCGAGCCGTTGCCCTGGAAGCCGCTGCGGGTAACGCGCCCAGCGTCGACGGCATAGATCGGCGTGCCTCGTGTGCCCAGGAGATCGAAGCCCATGTGATTGCGGCCCGCGCCGAGGCCGTCTCCGTTGCGGAAGTCGATCGCAGGGCAGTAACGACCATCAACCTGCTTATCGCCGAAGG
>CAZLMT010000070.1:384-12149 GCA_964560615.1 uncultured Actinomyces sp. | reverse complement strand
TGATGCGCGCGATCTCCATGGCGCGCAAGCCCTTGGCGACCGATGTCGGTCCTTGGGATCCGCCCTTCACGGTCGGATCGTTGGCAACGACCATGCACTCGGTGCCGTGCACGCGGCCGATACCGGTGACGACGCCTCCTCCCAGCGGATCGTCGGTGCCCCAGCCGGCGAGCGGGCTGAGCTCGAGGAAGGGCGAGCCGCGATCGAGTAGGAGGTTGATGCGCTCGCGCGGGAGCAGCTTGCCGCGACCGCGGTGGCGCGCGACGGTGCGCGCGTTCTTGTCCGGGTCGCTGCTGCCACCGCCTGCGACCACTTTGGCCAGCAGGGTGTCGATCTCGGCGAGGGATCCGAGCATGGCCTCGCGATTGGCCGCCGTGACGGCGGGATCGAGGCGGGAGCGCAGGACGGGCGCCATGGACTTGACACTAACGTCAACTTGACAGAGACGTCAAGTCCATGGGGCACCGGGCGCCGTCAGGGAGGATGGGGGACATGACTCACGACCCGCTCAGCCAGTGGACTTCCGTCGCCCGCGCCGCCCTGGCGACCGATCTCGGCATCGACATCCCCGAGGTCGACGCCCAACTCCTCCTCGATGTCGCCCGCGATGCCGCACATGCGGTGGATCGGCCGGCCGCTCCGATTACGACGTTCCTGCTCGGGTACGCCGTTGCCAAGGCCGGTGACGACAAGCTCAACGAAGCGGCTCACGCACTCATGCGCCTCAGCGGGGAGTGGGACCTCGGCCTGCATCGCGGCTGACCGCCGGCCACCGGGTGCACAGGCGCAGGCCGCCGTTTCTTCACGGCCGAGCCGGTCGGGGCGTCACTGCCGACCCCCGCCAGACCGCGGCTTCTTGTCTTCGTCTAGGAAACCGCCGCCGCGGCAGGGGGAGGCCAAGGAGAGGTAAGGCCCGGGTAAAGCCTCCGCATCTCCCTGAGCCCACCCGTTTTCGCCAGTTATCGCGACTTCCTAACGCTCGGAAGTCGCGATAACTGGCGAAAAGTGTCGGGGCTGGGCCGTCCAGACAGCGGTTCCGCGATCGCCTGGAGGTGCAACCTCCCCTCCACGAAGCAGCGCCGGCCTCACGGAGAGTCGGCAGCCCTCACCGAGGCCGCGGTGGCACCCTGATGAGGTGAGCACCGCACTCCCCTGGGACCAGGCACGTCGCGTCGCAGTAGCGGCAGCGCGTCCCCTAGATCCGGTGGCCGTGCGACTTGAGGCCGCGCTCGGGTGCGCACTTGCCTCGCCGATCGCGGCACTCACCGACCTGCCTGCCTTCGACTCCGCCGCGATGGATGGCTACGCCGTCGCCGGAGCGAGCCCCTGGCTGCTCTCCAGCACGGATCTCCGTGCAGGTGATGAAGCACTCACCCGCCTCGACTCCGGCACGGCCGTCGCCATCGCCACCGGCGCTGCACTCCCCGAAGGATGCGACGCCGTGCTGCGCACAGAGCAGGCCGGAATCGAGACCGCCCTGCACGGCAATCGACTCTTCCCACTCGATCCGCTCACCGGATTGCCCGACGACACTGGCACGTCGCTACCCCCGGGCACCGACGTGCGCCCTCGCGGTGAGGAGTGCGCTGCAGGCGAGCCACTCGTGCCAGCGGGATCTGTCGTCACGCCGGCCATGCTCGGTCTTGCCGCAGCCGCCGGCTACGACTCGCTCGAGGTGATCCCTCCGCCCACGGTCGCGGTGCTCGTGCTCGGCGATGAACTCCTTGAGCGAGGCCTGCCACGCCCGGGCCGCGTGCGCGACGCACTCAGTCCCCTGGTGCCTCCGTGGCTCGCCGACCTGGGCGCACGCGCCAACCCTCCGATTCGCGTCCCCGACACCCGGCAAGCGCTGCTCGACGAGATCGAGGATTCCACCGCCGATGTGATCGTGACGACAGGCTCCACCGCGGCCGGGCCGGTCGATTTCGTGCACGACGTGCTCGATCATCTCGGCGCCCGCTGGATCGTCGACGGCGTGCAGGTGCGCCCCGGTCATCCCATGCTCCTCGCCGTCCTCCCCGACGGCCGCCCCGTCGTCGGGCTGCCCGGCAATCCGCTGGCCGCCGTGAGCGGTCTCGTGACCCTGGCCGCACCCGTCATCGCCGCCATGCGAGGGGTGCCCCTCGACGACCTTGAGGTCGTGCTCGGTGTCGACGTCACGAGCCATCCGCACGACACGCGGATCATCCCCGTGCTCCTCGAGGAGGGCCGAGCCCGCCCGCTCCGCTTCGACGGCCCAGCGATGCTCCGCAGCCTGGCCCTGGCGGACGCCCTCGCGGTCATCCCCCCATCGGGTGGGCTCGCCGGGAGTCCCGTCACGCTCCTGCCCGTGCCCATCGTCCGCTAGCGTCAGGAGACGTGGCCGACAGAAGGCGCCAGCGCACCCTCGCCGGCGACGATGACCCCGAGGCGCTTACCGCCCGGATCCTGCTCCCGAGCAGGCCGTGGAGCCCCTTCCGCAACATCCTCGTCCGTGTCCTCATTGCCGTCGGAGCGCTGGTCGTCGCTGCGGCGATCGTCTACTTCGAGGGCGACTGCTACGCCGACCGAGGTGATGTAGGCGGCATCACCTGGATCGATGCCTTCTACTACGCGACCGTGAGTCTTTCCACCACGGGCTACGGTGACATCGTCCCGGTATGCGAATCCGCTCGTGTGGTCAACATCCTGGTGATCACGCCCTTGCGCTTCATCTTCCTTATCGTGCTCGTCGGCACGACCATCGAGGTCCTCACCAAGAAGACACGCAATGAGATCCGCACAACCCGCTGGAGGCAGCGCGTGGAAGACCACACCGTCATCGTCGGCTTCGGCGTCAAGGGCCGCTCGGCCGCGCGCATGCTCCTGGAGAGCGGGATGTCACCTCTCTCCATCGTCGTGGTGAGCATGGACAAGACGGCCGTGCAGGACGCCAACCGCATGGGCCTGGCCGGCGTACTGGGCGACGCACGTCGCGAGGATGTCCTGCGCGACGCCGCCACCGAGCGCGCTTCCAAGATCATCGTGGCCACCGACGAGGACGACACCTCGGTGCTCGTCACACTCACCGCCAGGCGGCTCGCACCCAAAGCCGAGATCGTCGCCGCGGCGCGCGAGGCCGCCAACGCCCAGATCCTGCGGCAATCGGGGGCCAGCAGCGTCATCCCCACAGCGGAGTCGGCCGGGCATCTCATGGCCCTGTCGCTACTCTCGCCCGTCGCTGGCACGCTCATGGAAGACCTCCTCGATTCCGGTCGCGGACTCGAGGTGATCCAGCGCGACATCACCAAGGAGGAGTTGGGCGTCTCCCCCACCGAAGTGGACGCGACAGGGCAGATCGTGCTCGCCGTCATCCGTGATGACGTCGTGCATCGCTTCGACACGAGCGATATCAGGATCCTGCAGAAGGGCGACCAACTGGTCGTCATCCGCCACACGGAGAGCAACGGCTACAGCGTCACTCCGCCCCCGGCCTCCTGACATGCACGCCATCGTCGTCACCCAGCCCGGTGACCCAGATGTCCTCTCCTGGCGGGAAGTGCCCGATCCTGTCGCGGGGCCGGGCGAGATCGTGGTCGATGTCGCCGCGGCAGCGGTCAATCGCGCGGACCTGCTGCAGCGTCAGGGCCTCTACCCCCCACCCCCGGGAGCACCCGAGTGGCTCGGCCTGGAGTGCTCCGGCACCGTCGCTGAGCTCGGAGCCGGTGTCACCTCTCTCGCCGTCGGAGACGAGGTCTGCTGCCTCCTCTCAGGCGGCGGGTACGCCGAGCAGGTCGCCCTGCCCGCCGGTCAGGCCATGCCGTTGCCCGCCGGTGTCGACCTCATCACCGCGGCCGGCCTGCCCGAGGTCGCCTGCACGGTGTGGTCCAACCTCGTGATGACGGCCCACCTGCAGCGCGGCGAGTGGCTGCTCATCCACGGTGGGGCCAGTGGCATCGGCACGATGGCCATCCAGGTCGCGCGCGCCCTCGGAGCGCGAGTCGCGGTCACCGCGGGATCTGCGGACAAGCTGGCTGCGTGCGAGACGCTCGGGGCCGAAGTGCTCATCAACTATCGCGAGCAGGACTTCGTCGAGGTGATCGCTACCGAAACCGGGGGACGCGGTGCCGACGTCATCCTCGACAACATGGCCGCGAAATACCTCGAGCGAAACATCGCGTCACTCGCACCAGGCGGACGGCTCGTCGTCATCGGCATGCAGGGTGGAGTCACAGCTGAGATCGACCTCGGCTCACTCCTGCGGCGCAATGGCACGGTCCACGCGACGACCCTGCGCGGACGCACGCCGGAGCAGAAGGCCGAGATTTGCACCCAGGTCGAACGTCACGTGTGGCCGTGGATTGCAGCGGGCATCGTCAAGCCCGTCGTCGATCGCGTGATGCCGCTCACCGAAGCCGCAGATGCCCACCGCGCACTGGAGGCCGGCGGCGTCACCGGCAAGATCATCCTCAGCGTGTGAGCCGACGTGCCACTCACCCCTGAACTCCCCCTGATCAGGGTCTCATCACGCAGGGAATGGCGGTCATGGCTCGAGCGGCACCACGAGTCATCCGTAGGAGTGTGGGCTGTGACGGTCAAGAAGGCGCACGTCCCTGCCGATCAGGAATACGTGTCGGCGCGCGATCTGAATGAAGCGTGCCTGTGCTTCGGCTGGATCGACTCCAAGCCCGGCCGTGTCGACGACGAGCACACAGCCTTGCTGTGCACCCCCCGCAAGCCTGGTTCCTCGTGGTCGCAGGTCAACAAGGAGCGTTTCGCCGTGCTTCACGAGCAGGGCCTGGTCGCTCCAGCGGGCGAGCAGGTTGCACAAGCCGCCCAAGCGGACGGCTCCTGGGACCGGCTGGTACAGGTCGACGCACTCGAGGAGCCAACGGACCTGGCCAAGGCCCTCGATGGCGACACTCTGGCACGCGCACATTGGGACGCCTTCCCTCCATCTACGCGCCGCGGAATCCTCGAATGGATCCTCAATGCCAAGCGAGCTTCAACTCGCGCAGGCCGCATCGAGGAGACAGTGGCGAAGGCCGCGCGTAACGAGCGCGCACTGGCCTGGAAGGCGCGAAGCGGCTGACCCTCAGGCGGTGAAGCCGCGCGCGTGCTCGTCGAGCACCGCTTCGATCAGGTCCGCCACGCCCTCGTCGTCATTGCTCGGCAGCACATGCGTCGCAAGGTCGAGGACCTCGGGGTGGGCATTGGCCATGGCATACGACGTGCCAGCCCAAGCCAGCATGGGCAGGTCGTTGGGGCCATCGCCCGCCGCCACGACGTGCAGCGGTCCGTGCCCCTCCGCGGCAGCCACGCGCGCGAGGGTTGTCGCCTTCGTGACTCCGGGAGCGCTCAACTCGATGAGTGAATCGCCGTAGCCGGAGTGCGTGACCTCAGCCAGGGGGCCGGCCGCACGGAGCCCGCGGGCATAGAGCTCTTCGGGATCCATCGGGGCACCCTTCCCGGGCCGCGCCAGGATCTTGACGACGTCACCGGCAGCGACGAGCTCCTCGATTGGGCCGACGTACGTCTCGGGGGGCACCGGCCAGCGCGGGGTGTAGCCGTCGGCCAGGGCAAACTCGGTCGCATCAGCCAGCGTCGCATCGAGTGCGTCGTACGACGCCCCGCCGGTGGGTGCGAGCTTGCCTCCGGGGCGCGCCCGCTCGACCGCGAAGACCATGCCCGGCACCTCCTGGCGCAGACGGTCCACGGCCTCGAGCGCGATGTCGCCACTCATCGGGAAGACCTCGGTGACGTGACCGTCCGCGAGGTCGAGGACCACGGCGCCATTGGCCGCGATCCCCACGCCGCGATGCCCGGTCATCTCCACGATCGGCGAGATCCACCGCGGCGGGCGACCGGTGACGATGATGAGGTCGAGCTGGCTGTCAGCCAGGCGATCGAGCACCTCGCGGGTCCGACGGCCCACCGAGCCGTCGGAGAGCAGCAGGGTGCCGTCGAGGTCAGACGCGATCAGGCGCGTTCCTTGCGGGGTAGGGATCACCGGGCGACCTGTCGAAACCACGCCCGCCATGCTGCCAGGTCGGGTACCGTCCGAAACCCCGGGCCATCCCGGTCAGGCATCCGGCAGGGGCACCACGTCCCCGTCGGCCGTTGCGGAAGGCGGAGACATGGACGACACCGTGCAGCAGCACAAGTACGTGCTCACCGAAGATCAGATGCCGACGACCTGGTACAACCTGGTCGCGGACCTACCCTCGCCGCCGCCGCCACCGCTGCACCCCGGACGCATGGATCCCGTCGGACCCGACGATCTGCTGCCCCTCTTCCCGATCGACCTCATCATGCAGGAGGTCACGGGCGAGAGGTACGTCGAGATTCCCGGTGGTGTCCTTGATGTGTATCGCCAGTGGAGGCCGTCGCCGCTCTTCCGAGCACATCGCCTGGAGAAGCTGCTCGGCACCCCCGCACGCATCTACTACAAGTACGAGGGCGTATCACCCGCGGGATCGCACAAGCCCAATACGTCGGTGCCGCAGGCCTACTACAACAAGAAGGACGGCACCAAGAAGCTCACGACCGAGACCGGCGCCGGTCAGTGGGGCACCGCCCTCGCCTTCGCGTGCGCCCTATACGACATCGAGTGCGAGGTGTGGCAGGTCGGGGCGTCGTACGACGCAAAGCCCTACCGCCGCCTCATGATCGAGACCTTCGGCGCGCAGATCCACCGCTCGCCATCGGATGTGACCGCCATCGGCCGTGAGCTGGCCAAGGACCCCAACAACTGGTCCGGTTCGCTGGGCATCGCGATCTCCGAGGCCGTCGAGGTGGCTGCCACGAATGCCGACACCCGCTACGCGCTCGGTTCAGTGCTCAATCACGTGCTCCTGCACCAGACCGTCATCGGCGAGGAGGCACTGCTGCAGCTTCAGATGGCGGGTGACACCCCGACACACATCGTCGGCTGCACGGGCGGTGGCTCCAACTTCGCGGGCCTGTCCTTCCCCTTCCTGCGCGAGAAGCTGGCGGGCAAGATCAACCCCCAGATCACCGCGGTCGAGCCTGCGTCGTGCCCGTCACTCACGCGGGGCGTTTACGCCTACGACTTCGGCGACACCGCGGGGATGACCCCGCTGATGAAGATGCACACCCTCGGCCATGACTTCATCCCCGATCCCATCCACGCGGGTGGCCTGCGCTATCACGGCATGGCGCCACTGATCTCGCACGTCTACGAACTCGGCCTCATGGACGCCGTGGCGATCCCGCAGACGGAGTGCTTCTCCGGTGCGGTGAAGTTCGCCCGCTCGGAGGGCATCGTGCCCGCACCCGAGCCGACCCATGCGATCGCCCAGGCGATCCGGCTGGCTGAGCAGGCGAAGGAGACGGGCGAGGAGACCGTCATCCTCACGGCGCTATGCGGTCACGGGCACTTCGACCTCGCGTCCTACGAGCAGTACCTGGCCGGCAGCATGGTCGACGAGGCGCTCTCCGACGAGCGCTTCGCGCCGGCGCTCAGCAACCTGCCGACAGTCCCCGCCTAGACGGATTTCCGTCCTCGCACGTCGTTGAGTGGCGGGTTATGCAGCGCGACACGCCGTCGCGGCCGGCATAACCCGCCACTCAGCGCGTGTGGGGTCAGCCGAGGGGGATGCTCCAGCGAGCTACGACACGATCGAGGTCGGTGGCCACGCCGTCCACCGTGAGCGTGCCCGAGACCCGGAGGGTTCCGGGCTTGCTCCGCTGCGGGGGAGCGAAGGTCACCACGGGATCGCTCCACGTCGTCGTTCCCGAGGTCACAGCAAGCCAACTGTCGACCGTGGTCCGCTCAGGTGAGACGAAGGTGGACTCGACCACTTCGCCCGCCGCATCGACCACCTGCACCACCGCCTGGTCGTTGCGGTCACCGGTGACGATGATCCGCACCGTGATCTCGCCGAGGGCGGCCTCGAGATCCAGGACGCCCGGCGCACCATCGAGGGTGAGCGAGACGGGTCCGTAGGACTCCACGGTCTCGGGCATCTCGCCGATGGGCCGGACGTCGAGCACCAGGGTGCCGTCGGCCCGCACATTGGCGCCCTGCACGGTGAAGGGGAGCGTCCCTCCCGCGAAGACGAGGAGGCCGTTGGGCCTCGGATTGGGCAGCGTGGCGGTGGTGCCGTCATCCGCCGGGCGCCAGCCCAGGCTCAGCAGGGCCTGCTCGGTCGACATCGTCCCCGCGAGCTTCTGCGGCGGTGCGGTGAACCACGAGGCGACGTTGCCCGTGCGCGCCAACGTCAGTCGAATCGGCTGGCCGCCCGACACCAGTGCCGCATCCTCGGCCGGCTGAACGATGAGCAGCCTTCCGCGCGCCTTACCCGGGGCAAGAGGAGGGGGTGGCGGCGCAGGGGTTGATGTCGCAGACGGACTGGGGGCGGGCGATGTGCTCGACGCCGTCCCGGTCGGCGCAGGCGCGGAGCTCGATCCCCCACCAGCCGAGCCGCCCGTGCACGCAGCCAGGAGAGCAGCGCCCGCGATGAGGGCTGCGACGTCGCGTGCACGCGACGCGTGGATCATGGCAACTCGAGGACGTCTCGTCCGAGGTAGGGGCGCAGCGCTTCCGGCACGACGACGGATCCGTCCGCCTGCTGGTGGTTCTCCAGAATCGCCACGATGATGCGCGGCATCGCGCACAGCGTGCCGTTGAGCGTGGCTACAGGCTGCACTTCGTCACCCGAACGCATCCGGATACCGAGACGCCGGGCCTGGAACTGCGTGGTGTTGGAGGTCGAGGTGACCTCGCGATAGGCGCCCTGCGTGGGAATCCAGGCCTCGATGTCGAATTTGCGCGCTGCACTCGAGCCCAAGTCCCCGGTGGCTACGTCGATGACCCGGTAGGGGATCTCGAGCGCGTCCATGAAGTCGCGCTCCCAGCCGAGGATGCGCTCGTGCTCGGCCTCGGCGTCGGCGGGATCGCAGAAGACGAACATCTCCACCTTGTCGAACTGGTGCACCCGGATGATGCCGCGGGTGTCCTTGCCGTAGGAGCCAGCCTCGCGGCGGAAGCACGAGGACCAGCCGGCATAACGCAGCGGGAGGGTGCTCGCCGGGAGGATCTCATCGCTGTGCAGGCCGGCCAGGGGGACCTCGGCCGTGCCCACGAGGTACATGTCGTCCGACTCGATCCGATAGACGTTCTCGGCTGCCTGGCCGAGGAATCCCGTGCCCTCCATCGCGCGGGGCGCGACGAGCACCGGCGGGATGACGGGAATGAATCCATTGCGGGTTGCCTGGGCCATGGCCAGGTTGAGCAGCGCGATCTCCAGCAGGGCACCAGGGCCCATGAGGTAGTAGAAGCGCGAGCCGGAGACCTTGGCCGCACGTTCGACGTCGATCGCACCCAGCATCTCGCCGAGCTCGAGGTGATCGCGCGGAGCGAAGCCCTCAGCAGCGAAGTCGCGCGGGGTGCCGACCATCTCCAGGACCGCGAAGTCCGCCTCGCCTCCCACGGGAGCCCGCATGTCAACGACATTGGAGAGCTCGAGCCACGCCTCATCCAGGGCACGCGTCGCCTCACCGGCTGCGGCATCGGCCGCCTTCACCCGCTCCGCCAACTGGCTTGCCTGCGCCATGAGTGCATCGAGCTCCGCCTGGGCGGAGGCTTCGCCCTTCTTCACCGCACCCTGCAGGGGCCCAATCCGCTTGGAGAGCTGCTTCTGCTCAGCACGCAGATCGTCGTACGCCGACTGCTTGCTGCGGCGCTCGACGTCAAGCGCTGCGAGCCGATCGACCAGGGCGACATCCTCACCGCGACGACGCTGCGACTCGCGCAGGTCATCAGGGGACTCTCGGAGCAGGCGAGGATCGATCACATGCAAAGGCTAGAGGTATAGGCCGGGACCCTGACCCGGCTGTCCCTCCGCAGAGGCATCCGCTCCACTGGGGAGAGCCCCGGGCATGGCCTGACGCCGCATCTCCTCGAACTGGGCGCGTGCAGCCATCTGCTGCGCGAAGAGCGCAGTCTGGATGCCGTGGAAGAGGCCTTCGAGCCACCCGACCAACTGGGCCTGGGCGATGCGCAGCTCCGCTTCGCTCGGCACGGCATCGTCGGTGAAGGGGAGGGACAGTCGCTCGAGCTCCTCTACGAGCTCAGGGGCGAGCCCATCCTCGAGCTCCCTCAGCGAGCGCGTGGGAATATCGCGTAGACGCGCCCGCGCCGCCTCATCGAGGGGGGCCTTGCGCACCTCCTCCAGCAGCTGCCGGATCATCGAGCCGATGCGCATGACCTTGGCAGGCTGCTGAACGAAGGCACCGGATGGTGACGCATGGACTTCAGCGTCGGGCATGAGGACCATCTGCTGCTCCGGCGACTCCACGAGCGGTGCGTCCGTGCCTTCATAGGTCATGTATCCATGGTGTCATCACGATGAACGCCGCGCGATCCCGACTGAACGTTCAGCCAGTCTGTGATTTCACATCCTGTCAATGACATGTCACACTTCCCGTCGCGCCTTGACGGCGCGCCTGACGGATGCGCATCGAGGAGATTGCATTGGACTACAACTGGCTCACTCCCAAGGCAGAGGCGCGCCCCGCAGGGGACAAGGGCTGGGGTTCATACGCGACCGAGCGCATTGGCGCCGGTGAGACTGTCGCCGGATTCGGTGGCTGGGTCATCGACGGCACTCAGTTGGCCACCCTGCCGATCGATCGGCAGCACCGAACCATCCAAATCGACACGGATCTCTACCTAGCCTCAGGCGACACGCCCGAGGCCGGCGACATGCTCAACCACTCCTGCGAGCCCAACTGCGGCCTTGCCGGCTCACAGGTGCTCGTCGCCATGCGCGATATCGAGCCGGGTGAGGAGCTCAGCTTCGACTACGCCATGTGCGATGCAAGCGACTACGACGAGTTTCGTTGCCTGTGCGGGGCAGCATCCTGCCGCGAGGTCGTGAGCGGCTCGGATTGGCGTGATGCCGATCTACAGGCGAAGTACGCCGGTTGGTTCTCGCCGTACCTCGTGCGTCGCATTGCGGCACTCCCCACCGCCTGAGACATCTACACTCGCCGGGTGCTGCCCCCCGGATACGTCGCGCGTCCACTTGAGTTCATCGAGGTCGACGACTACCTCGACGGCCCCGACGTCGATCTCGCCTACTCGGTCGTCTCGGCGGCGGACTCCGGCGTGCTGGCTACCGCAGAGGCCAGCCGTGAATCCGTACGCTCCGACCTGGTCAACCCCGACACGGTGCTGGACGAGCATCGGCTCATCCTCGACAACGCGGGAGTTGCCGTCGGGCTCCTCATCGTCGAGCGGGATGAGGCCGCCCGGCCCTTCTTCATCGACGCCTACGCGGTCCCCGCTCACGGCCCCCAACTCCTGCCACCGCTCATTGCGATGGGCATCAGTGTGGCCGAGCGACTCAAGGGCGAGGGCGAATGGCAGGTCGAGTGCGGTGCCTTCGCACAGGACGAGGTGTACCTCGATGCCCTTCACTCCGCGGGCTTCGCAGAAGTGCGGCGCTTTTGGCACATGCACATCGAGGTGGATTCCGGATACGCGAAGGATCCACCTCCGGCGCCTCCGGGCGTTACGCGCACAACCGCCGAGACCGAATCAGACAGGCAGCTGATCCACCGCCTGGACCAGGAGGCGTTCGCCGAGCACTTCGGCTTCGTGCCGAAGTCCTACGACGAATGGATGCCCTGGCTGAGCGATCGACGCGACGCGCGTCCGGATACCTGGTGGATCGCCTGGCTGGACGGTGAGCCCGTGGGGCTGTGCATGCAAGACGACTCCCGCATCGAGCGCGACGCAGGTCACGTGCGGATCCTCGGCGTCCTACCGCGCGCCCGCG
>CAZLMT010000070.1:0-263 GCA_964560615.1 uncultured Actinomyces sp. | reverse complement strand
ATTCCCGTGTGACGTCCCGTTATCGTTCCGTTATCCGGACACGGGTTTGACCGGTCCCCGAGCGGTCATGGCAGGGTCACGAAGTCGCTCGGCAGATGGGGGCAACCGCCCCCGACGAGCGAACCGCCGAATCGGCAAGCCTCGACCGGGGGCACCACGACCCGGATCCCGAGGGGCGCCGTACCGGGGACCCACGTCAGGGCCACCACCCTGACGAGACGGACGCGACAGCCGGTCGCGGCCGGGAGGGCATGGCCCTCCTG
>CAZLMT010000069.1:10985-12856 GCA_964560615.1 uncultured Actinomyces sp. | reverse complement strand
CTCAAGCCCGCCGGCACGCGCGAGGCACTGCTCGTCGAATTCGACCGCTGGGCGACGTGGGGCGTCGAGGGGCACCTCTCCGGCCCGCGGCCGTGGAAGGACTACCACGAAGCACTCACCGATCCGGCCGCGCGCCTCGTCGGAGCACTGCCGCACGAGGTCGTGGTGATGAACTCGCTCACGGTCAATATCCACCTTCTCTTCGCCACCTTCTACCGACCGGAGGGCAGGCGCACCAAGGTGGTGATGGAGGACATCGTCTTCCCCTCCGATGGCTACGCCGTCGCATCGCAAGCCGCCTGGCACGGCCTGGACCCGGCCGACCATGTCGTGCGCCTGCGCCCGCGCGACGGGGAGGACGTGCTGCGCACCGAGGATGTCGTCGCGGCGATCCGGGACCTCGGTGACGAGGTAGCCGTCGTGTTCTTCAGCGCGGTCAACTACCTCACGGGCGAGTGGATGGACATGCCCGCCATCACTGCCGCGGGGCACGAGGTCGGTGCCATGGTCGGCTGGGACCTCGCCCATGCCGCGGGCAACGTGCCGGTGTCGCTGCACGATTGGGATGTCGACTTCGCCGCCTGGTGCTCCTACAAATACCTCAACGCAGGGCCCGGCTCCCTGGCCGGCGCCTTCATCCATGAGCGTCACGCTCGTGACACCACCCTCCCGCGGCTCGCGGGATGGTGGGGCACCCGCACGGAGACGCGATTCCGCATGGAGCGCGACTTCGATCCGCCTCCGACCGCGGATGCCTGGCAGGTTTCCAATCCGCCGATCTTTGCGATGGCGCCCGTACAGGTCTCACTGGAGATCTTCGTCGACGTCGGCATGGCGGTGCTGCGCGAGCGCAGCCTGCGGCTCACCCGCTACCTGCGAGCACTGCTCGATGAGCTCGCGACGAGCCTGCCTCCCGGCTCCCTGCAGGTCGTCACGCCGGAGGAGTCCGAGCGACACGGCTGCCAGCTCTCCGTCCGCTTCACCCGCGACATCCACGAGATTGCAGCGCTCCTGCGCGATCTCGACGGGGTCATCGCCGACACGCGCAATCCCGACATCATCAGGTTCGCCCCCGCGCCGCTCTACTCGACGTACCTCGATTGCTGGCGGGT
This sequence comes from uncultured Actinomyces sp., assembly GCA_964560615.1. Taxonomy (GTDB): domain Bacteria; phylum Actinomycetota; class Actinomycetes; order S36-B12; family S36-B12; genus Mxb001. The sequence continues at coordinate 11,744 of CAZLMT010000069.1, read as the reverse complement.
TGCGGATGCTTTGGCCCGGCGGGTCGGCCAAGCCGCCCCTGTCGGGCCCCGGCGCCTGAGCTGACGATGCGCCGCTTCATCGAGCCCTACGGCGAGCACCCGCGGCAGTTCGGCGAGTGGTTCATCCCGGAGACAGAGCATCCCCCGCTCGTCATCGTCGTCCACGGTGGCTACTGGCGCCCAGTGTGGCGACTCGGCCTCGAGGAGGCCACCTCCCTCGACCTCGCGGCCCATGGATTCGCGGTGTGGAACATCGAATACCGCACCTATGAATCCCCCTGGCCCACGACCATGAGCGACGTCGCCGTCGCGATCGACCAGGGGCTGGCCGAAGGCGCTCGCCAGGGCATCGACACTTCCCGCCGCGCACTCCTCGGCCATTCCGCGGGCGGGGGACTCGCTGCATGGGCCACCTCGCGCCGATCCCTCCCCGATGACGCCATAGGGGCAGACCCGCATGCCGCTGCCTTCGACCTCGTCGTGCTCCACGCGCCGGTCGCCTGCCTGGGGATCGGCAGCCGAGAGCGCCTCGGCGACGGTGCGATCGACACCATCATGGGCGGGCGACCCGAGGACGTGCCCGAGAGGTACGCCGTCACCGACCCCCACGCGCTCGTCCCGGATCCCGGATCGCGCCGCATGCTCCTGCACGGGACGGAGGACATCGACGTCCCCGTCTCCCAGAGCGAGACCTACCTTGATCACCTGCGCGCGCACGGAGTCGATGCGGATCTCACGATCATCCCCGGGGACACGCAC
>CAZLMT010000069.1:0-10975 GCA_964560615.1 uncultured Actinomyces sp. | reverse complement strand
ATCCCACCTCGCAGGTCTCGGGCCTGCGCCGCGAGGCGCTCACACGCGCGCTCCTGCCCTGATCAACCTTCGCCGAGTGGTCAGGCGACGGGCTCGGGCTCGCGGAGTTCGGCGGCTACGGCGGCCAGGTCGTCGAGGAAGGCGCCCACGGCGGGGGGCTTCCAGCGGTCGCGCACCATGCTCACCCCGACGGGCCGAGTGAGCCGACCGAGATCGACGTCCGCGGGGCTGACGATGGCGAGGTCATCGTCGTGCAGCGCGACGAGCTCAGGGAGCGCGGCCACGCAGTCGCCGTCGAGGATGAGTCGGCGCAGAGTGAGGGCGCTCGTGCACTCCACGCGATCGGCCGGCCACGGCAGTCCATGCGCGGTGAAGAGCTGCTCCATCTCACGCCGCAGTGCCGTGCCCGCCACCGGCACGATCCAGGGCAGCGCCGCAAGGGTGGCAAACGCCGGGACCCGCCCTGCGAGCACGGGATGACCCGCGCGCACCACGAGGACGATCGGCTCGACGTAGAGCCGCACCTGCTCGATCCGCGGATCCGCAGGCGTGAGCCGACCCACGGTGAGATCGACATCTCCGACGAGCAACTGCGACTGGAGCTGGTCGGGCGTGGACTCGCGGACGACGATCGTCACGCCCGGGTGCGCTGCCTTGAGTCGCGCGATCGCCAGGGGAAGCAGGACATTGGAGCCCGCGAGGTGCGTGCCGACCGTGACGGTCCCGGCGTCGGCGGCGGCGAGGTCACCGAGAGTGCGCCCGGCCTGACGGATCTGCGCAATGACCCCGCGCGCGTGCTCGACGAACGCCGTGCCGTAGACGGTGGGAACCACGCCCTGCGCCGAGCGCTCGAAGAGGGGGACGCCGAGCACGGACTCCAGGTCTTGAAGCCCCCGGGTCACCACCGGCTGAGTGATGCGCAGCTGCTCGGCGGCCCGTGCCAGGCTGCCCGCGTCGGCGATGGTGGTCGCAAGCACGAGGTGACGGAGCTTGAGTCGCCCGTCGAGGAGCCGCTCCGGCGACGCGACCTGGTCCACGGACTCAGGCTATGCCTATTCGGGCATGGCCCGGCCCCGGATGGGCAATTGCCGAGCATGGCCTGGGGGAACACAATGGGCCCATGGCCGGTGACGCGAGCAATGCCCGGCGGGACGGCGGAGCCGCCCCTGTCGGGCTGTCCCGGGTGGTCCCCGGCAAGGCGACCCCGCGCGGGGCCTACCCCCACGTCAAGGTCGTCGGCGACTTGGTCTGGGTGTCGGGCACGAGCAGCCGGCGTGCGGATGACTCCTTCGCCGGTGTCGACACCGCCGCCGACGGCAGCGTGCGACTCGACATCCGCGAGCAGACTCGTGCGGTCATCGACAATATCCGCGACATCCTGCACTCGGTTGACTGCGATCTGAGCGACCTCGTGCAGGTGACGACCTATCTTGTCGACATGGCGGACTTCGCGGGCTACAACGAGGTGTACGCCGAGTACTTCGATCACACCGGCCCGACGCGCACGACCGTCGCCGTCCGCGAACTGCCCCATCCCCACCTGCTCATCGAGATTCAGGCTGTGGCGGTGCGCACCGCCGGGCGAGAAGGAAAGGAATAGCCATGTCCGATGTGACCAAGACCCTCAACTTCTATGCCTGGGTCGACGAGCACGGCCCGAGCCTCAAGCCACCCGTGGCCAACAAGGAGATGTTCCCCGGGCACGAGGACTTCATCGTCATGGTGGTGGGTGGCCCCAACCAGCGCACCGACTTCCACGTCGACCCCTACGAGGAGGTCTTCTACCAGGTGCGCGGCAACATGCATGTCGATGTCATGACACCCGAAGGCCCCGCGCGCGTGGACATCCGCGAGGGCGAGATGTGGGTGCTCCCGCGCAACCTGCCCCACTCGCCCCAGCGGCCCGAGGCCGGATCGATCGGCCTGGTCTTCGAGCGTCCACGCGGGGAGGGCACGCTGGAGAAGTTCCAGTGGTACTGCCCCGACTGCGGCGCCAAGGTCCACGAGGTCGAGCTGCAGGTCCGCGACATCACCGCCGACCTCCCGCCGATCTTCGAGGCCTTCTACGCCGACGAGGACGCACGCACCTGCCCGTCGTGCAGTCGACTTCATCCCGGCAAGGGCTGACCTTGCCCGTCATCGACGTCCACACCCACGACGTCCCGCGCGGCTGGCCCGACCTCGCCGAGGCCACCGGAGGACCCGGGCCGTGGCCGAGTCTGCGCCTCGAGGGAGAGCGCGACGCGATGATCCTGCTCGGCGACCGGGAGTTCCGCCAGATCACCGACCAGTGCTGGGACCCCGAGGTGCGGTCCAAGGACATGGACGCCGATGGGATCGACATGCAGGTCGTGTCGCCCACTCCCGTCTTCTTCTCCTACGAGCGCACCCCCGCGGAGGCGACCGCCGTCGCCCGCATCTTCAACGACCTCACACTCGAGATCTGCTCCGCCCTTCCCGAGCGCCTCGTGCCCTTTTGCCAGGTGCCGCTGCAGGATGTCGATGCCGCCTGCACCGAGTTGGAGCGCTCACTCGCCGCGGGCCATCGCGGCGTGGAGATCGGCAACCACGTGGGCGATCGCGATATCGACGACCCCGGCACAGTGGAGTTCCTGCAGCACTGCGCGTCCCTGGGCGTGCCGGTCTTCGTCCACCCGTGGGATATGGGCGCGAGCCCGCGCACCGCGCGGTGGATGGCGCAGTGGCTTGTCGGCATGCCCGCGGAGACCCACCTCACGATCCTCGCGATGATTCTGGGCGGGGCCTTCGACCGGATCGATCCCTCACTGCGCATCTGCTTCGCTCACGGCGGCGGCTCCTTCCCCTACTGGCTCGGTCGACTCGAGAACGCCTGGCACCAGCGCCCCGATCTCGTCGGGGTGTCGGCGCAGCCGCCGTCGAGCTACCTCGATCGCTTTTCCGTCGACTCGGTCGTCTTCGACGAGCGCGCACTGCGCCTGCTCATCGACACCATGGGGCCCGAGCGCGTGATGCTCGGCTCGGACTATCCCTATCCGCTGGGCGAGCGACCGTCCGGTGCGGTCGTCCGCGGGGCGACGTTCCTCGACGAGCACGACCGCGACCTCATCCTCGGCGGCAACGCGGAGTCCTTCCTCGACCTCACCACCACCACCACACTCCGGGAGGCATCGTCATGACCGAGCGCGTCGCGATCGTGGGGGCCGGGCTCACCGGTGCCCTGCTGGCCACCATGCTTGGCCAGCGCGGCTACGACGTGGAGGTCTACGAACGCCGTCCCGACCCGCGCCAGGCCGGGGCCGAGCGCGGGCGCAGCATCAACCTCGCGATCTCCACGCGCGGCCTCACCGCACTGCAGCAGGTCGGCCTGGAGGAGGACGTCCTCGCCCGCGGACTGCTCATGCGCGGCCGCATGATCCACGCGGCCACCGGGAAGAAGGAGTTCCAGCCCTACAGCGCCGATGGCGAGCGCGGCATCCACTCGATCAGCCGTGGCGAGCTCAACGCCGTGCTCCTCGACGCCGCCGAGAGGCTCCCCGGGGTGAGCCTGCAGTTCGAGCATCGACTCACCGCCTTGGACATCGACGCCAGCACGATGTCCTTTGCGGGCCACGATGGCCCCGTCGACGTCGACGCCGGTGCGATCATCGGGGCCGACGGCGCCTTCAGCGTCGTGCGGCGTGCGATGCAGGGCCGGGTGGGCTTCGACTTCTCGCAGGACTACCTCAGCCACAGCTACAAGGAGCTCCACATCCCCCCGATCGATGGCGACTATGCCCTCGACCCGGGCGCACTCCACATCTGGCCGCGCGGCGCCTCGATGATGATCGCGCTGCCCAATCTCGACAAGTCCTTCACGGCGACGCTCTTCTGGCCGCGCACCGGCCCGGGCTCCTTCGAGGAGATCGTGACCCCCGAGCAGGCACGCCGCTACTTCAATGACAACTACCCCGACGTCTCCGAGATCATGCCCGACCTCGAGGAGGAGTACCGGCTCAATCCCGTCGGCGCACTCCTCACCGAGCGGTGCTCGCCGTGGAATGCCGGCCGCGTCGCGCTCATCGGCGATGCCGCCCACGCCATCTGCCCGTTCTACGGCCAGGGCGCCAACGCCGGGTTCGAGGACTGCATCGAGCTCATCGCCCAACTCGAGCTCCACGCGGGCAACTGGGAGCCGGCCCTTGATGCATACGCACGGATCCGCAAGCCGCAGGGCGATGCCATCGCCGATCTCGCGCTGCACAACTTCATCGAGATGCGCGACTCGGTCAACTCCCTGTCATACCGGGCCCTGCACAGCGCCGAGCTGCTCTTGAACCGAGCTCTGGGGGACCGTTACAAGACGCGCTACGAGATGGTGAGCTTCAGCACCATCCCCTACGCGCAGATCGAGCCGACCGTGCGCAAGCAGCGCACCGTCGCCGGTGTGGCGACGGCGGTGGGCCTTGCGGGACTGGCCTATCTCGGATTTGCCGCGCGTCGCAGGTAGCAGGTCGACTCGCGACTAGCACACCGCGTCGGGGTCGAAGGAGTAGCCGAAGCCCTTGCGGGTGACGATGCACTCCCCCACCCCTGTCGGCTCGAGGATGATGCGCAGTCGCCGGATGTACTCCGTCACAGAGCCTTCCGTGCGCCACGCGGATCCCCACACCGCACGCAGGAGTGCCTCGCGACTGAAGACCACGTCTGGATGCGCGGCCAGGTGGTGGAGCAGGGTGAACTCACGAGCCGACATGCGGACCGGGGACTCATCGACATACACCATGCGGCGGCGCGCATCGATGCGCAGGCGACCGACCTCGACATCGCTCAGGTCGGCAGCGGGAGCGGGCTGCGGCGCAAGCGCGCGCGGGTCGAGGACCACGATGTCGTAGTTCATTGCCTCGATCGGCAGCCGCCCCGTGGCATCGGCATGATCACGCACATCGACGCGATATCCCGCACCGCCCAGGACCCCGGCAATCTGCTCACCCGGGCCACCCCCGAGCACGAGCACGCGCGGGTCATTGCTCCCGATCGACATGGATCCCCCCGAATCCCTTGCGCGCACCTCCCCCGTGGCGGTGCCAGACCATCGTGGCACAGTCGGCCGACATTGGCCCCGCCATCGACAAGGATGCGAGGCGATGACCCGGCTAGAGCCCCAGGTCCACGCGCGCCGCCTCGAAGGCGGCCGCCGGGTCGAGGACATCGAGCAGGATGCTGCGCATCCCCACCGCAAGGCCGCCCTCGACGTAGGACGGATTGTCATCAATGAAGACGATCGCCTCGGGCGGCAGGCCCAGGAGTTCGGCCGAGAGCAGGTAGGGCCGCGGATCGGGCTTGCGGATCCCGAGCTCGGAGGAGTCCACCAGCACCGGGAAATCGGGGAACCACGACTGGGACTCGACCCACTCCCGGCCCTGGAAGTCCATGAGTTCATTGGTGAGGATGCCCAGGGCCCTCCCTGCTGCCTTGCACTCCTCGACGAGCGCGAGGGCCTCGGCCCGCACCGGCTCCACGCCGGGCTGCTGGAACATCGCGCGCATGAGGTGGGGATGGCCATCGAGTGGTGCACCGTTGGCCACAGCGGTGTCGGCGAAGGTAAGCCAGTACTCCCGCTCGGTGATCTCGCCGCGCCGGTAGCGCTCCCAGGTCTCGTCCGGCGCCGTCCACTCCAGCGGCCCGCGACCGACGACCGTGCCGGCAGGCAGTCCGCGCAGGCGCTCGTAGTCGTCAGCAATCTCCCAGGCGGACTTGAAGAGCACGACGCCGACGTCGAGGAGCAGTGCCTGTGCGTGAGACATGGTCACATCCTGCCGACCCGTGGGCGGTACGCCGACACCACCAGTCCGCGCAGCGGAACGCTCACGCCCGCAATTCCTCGAGTGCGGCGATCACATCGAGGGACTCGGGATTGGCGAGCGCGTCGCGATTGCGCACAGAGCGCCCGTTGACGGTGTCCGCCGCAGCAATCTCGGCCAGCTTGCCCGTGAGCGTGCGCGGTAGTTCGGTCACCTGCGCGACCACCGCGGGCACGTGGCGGGGGGACCCGCGCTCACGCAGGGTGGTGCGGATGCGCCCGCGCAGGTCATCGTCGAGCGCGACCCCCGGCGCGAGCACGACGAGGAGCACCATCCGCGTGTCGCCATCCCAGGCCTGGGCGAAGGCCAGCGCGTCGATGACACCGGGCACGTGCTCGAGGGCCGCGTAGACCTCGCCCGTGCCGATGCGCACGCCCGCGACGTTCAAGGTGGCATCCGAGCGCCCGTGAATGACGAACCCCCCGTGCTCTGTGCGCGAGGTGAGGTCACCGTGGGTCCACACCCCCGGGTAGGCCGCGAAGTACGTCTCGTGGAGCCGAGTCCCGTCATCGCCCCAGATGCCGAGCGGCACGGTGGGGAAGGTATTGCGGCATACGAGCTCGCCGGGGGTGTCATCGGTCGTGGGATTGCCGTGCTCGTCGTAGACCACGACATCCATGCCCAGAGCCGCGCGCGTGATCTCGCCGGGCCGCACCGGCAGCGTCGGCGAAGCGGCGAGGAAGCAGCCGACGAGGTCCGTGCCGCCCGAGATGGGCTGGGGCATCACCGCAGGGCCGAGTTCGTCGACGAGCCATCGAGCCGTCGCCTCGGTGAGCGGCGAGCCGGTCACGAGCACCATGCGCAGTCGCTCCAGGTCGCGCTCCTGCCCGAGCACCCGCCCCTCCGAGCGCATGGCGTCGAGCAGGCGGGCACCGAGCCCGAGGTGAGTGAGTTCAGCCGCATCGGCCAACGCGAAGAGCGCGTCACTGGCGGGGTACGTCGGCGCGCCGTCGTGCAGCACCAGCGTCGCGCCCGTGGCGAGGATGGAGACGGCCCAGTTCCACATCATCCAGCCGGTGGTCGTGTAGAAGCAGACGCGATCGCCGGGACTGAAGTCGCCGTGCAGCCCTCCCTCAACCAGGTGCTTGACGAGGACGCCGCCCGCGCGATGCACGAGGCACTTCGGCTTGCCTGTCGTGCCGGAGGAGAAGAGGACGTAGGCCGGGTGATCGAAGGGCAGCGCCTCAGCCTGGAGCGCCGCTCCACGGTGCCGCCGCTCGGCGTCCGCGAGCAGATCCACCTGGAGAATCCGGTCGCTTCCCGCCACGCACCGGGCTGCAATGCCGGCGAGGTCGACGACATCGGGATCGACCGGGCTGGTCGGGTCATCTGCACCCGGCACCACGAGCACCGCGCGCACACTGGGGAGCTCGCGGACGAGGTCGACGAGGTGCTCGCGACGATCGTGTCGCTTGCCGGCCCATCGATAGGACGTGGTGCCGACGAGCACGATCGGATCGAGCTGGCCGAAGCGATCGACAATCGCCGGCACGCCGAATTCCGGCGCCGCACTCGAGACCACCGCTCCCACCGCCAGTCCCGCGAGGGTGACGACGAGGGCGTCGATGCCGACGGGCAGGACGAGCGCGATGCGATCCCCTGGCGTGACGCCACGGGTCCGCAGCGCTGCTGCCGCGGCAGACACGCGCTCAAGCAGCTCCTCGCGCGTGAGCGAAGCGACGACGCGGATGCCCTCACCCACTTCGGCTGTCTGCACGACGATCGGCTGATCGGCTGAGTCCCTCTCGGGCACAGGGCGCAGGTAGGTGTCGACGATGTTGAGCGTCGCGGCTGGGAAGAAGTGCGCGTCGGGCAGCACCGCCGTCTCCGCTGCCACCTCACCTCTCACGCCCACCACGCCGAAGTAATCCCACACCAGCGACCAAAAGGCATCGGGCTCGGTGATGGACCAGGCATGCAGGTCGTCGTACGCCGTAAGATCGCGACCCGCGCGCTCGCCCGCCGCGGCGGCAAACCCTGCCATCCGCGTGGGCTCCCCGGAGGGCAGGAACACCGGCTCGACCATGGCCGCATCCTGTCATCGGCCCGCATCCCGAGCCGGAAGGGGGAACCCGGCGTACCGTGGGGCGCCCCAGCCCGACAGAGGCGGCTCTGCCGACTCGCCGGGCTACACAGGAGGTGAGCAGTGCCGGACGCGCAGCGGCCCGAGAGCGCACAAGACGCGCAGCGGCCCATGAGCGCACAGGACGCGCTGTGGCTCACCATGGACCGCCCGAACAATCTCATGGTTATCGACGGTGTGATGCTCTTCGAGTCCGCGCCCGACTGGGATGCCCTCCTTGATGCGACCCAGGAGCGGGTCATCGATCGATTCCCGGTCTTCCGGTCGCGCGCACTCCTCGGTGAGAGCGGCTGGGTCTGGCAGGTCGATCCGCACTTCCACCTCGACCGCCATGTGAGACGCGTGCGATTGCCCGAGCCCGCGGGTATGGCCGAGTTGGAGCGATACGTCTCCGAGCAGCGTGCCCGCCCGCTCGATCGCGACCGGCCGCTGTGGGACATCGCCCTCGTCGAGGACGTGACGCTCGACGATGGCGAGGTGGGATCCGCACTCGTGTGCCGCTTCCACCATGCGATCGCGGACGGCGTGCGCCTGACCCAGGTCATGCTCAGCCTGTGCGACACGACCGACCCGCGCGTCGAGGCTCTGGTCGCTCGGCAGGGACCATCCGGAGGGCCGCGCGGCATCGCGAGCGGGATCATCAACGCGACCGGTGAGGCCATCGCGGATGCCGCCCGTGCTGTGGCGCGTGGTGCAGCGCACCTCGCGCGCGACACGCGCCATACTCTCGGGACCGGTGCGGAGATCTGGGGTGAGGTGCTCCGCAGTCCCGGCCGACTCGTCGATGCCTTCGAGGCGATGGGCCTCGACAATCGCTTCGCGAATACGACCGCCTCCGTCGCCAAGTTGGCGCTGCGCGGCACCACGGTCCGCACGGTCTGGAGCGGGACACCCGGCATGCACAAGGCTGTGGCGTGGTCCCCGGGCATCCCTCTCGATGCAGTCAAGGCGGCGGGGCGGCGACACGGCGCGAGCATCAACGACGTGCTCCTCACCGCGGTGGCGGGCGGCCTACGCCGCTACCTGCATGCGCGCGACGTCCACGATGTGGATGAGATCGAGTGGATGGTGCCGGTCAACCTGGTCCCGATCGCCGAAAATCTCCCCGAGGACCTCGGCAATTTCTTCGCTCTCGTCATGGCGGTGCTGCCACTCGATCCGGAGGACCCGGTGGAGCGCCTGCAGCGCACCCGGGCACGCATGGACCGCATCAAGCGATCTGAGGAGCCGATCATCACCTTCGGGGTGCAGCGCGGCATCTCCGCCGCCCCGCGCCCCGTGAGCACGGCCCTCACCGACTTCTTCGCCAACAAGGCTGTCGGTGTCCTCACCAATGTGCCCGGCCCGCGCGCGCCGCTCACTTTCGCCGGAGTCGGCGTCCGCCAGGTGATCGGCTTTGCGCCGTCCTCCGGGGACCAGCCCATGACGTGCACGGTCTTCTCCTACGCCGGCACGGTCACCGTCGGCTTCGCCACGGACGCCGCGCTCGTGCCCGACCCCCGCGAGTTGGTCGAGGGCACCGTCGCTGAGCTCGCCGCACTGGTAGGAATGGCCCCGTGAACAGGACGCACGCATGAACGAGCAGACCTACACCGAGGTGATGCTGGTCGTCGCCCAGGTCTTCGAGGTCATCGCCGCCGCCGTCCTCATGATCGGCCTCTTCTTCGCGGCCTTCGTGTCTCTGCGGCTGTGGGCGCGAAGCCGCAGCGGGTCGGCCGGCTACAAGCTGATGCGCCAGACCTTCGGTGGCGTGCTCCTGCTGAGCCTCGAGATCCTCGTGGCCGGGGACCTCATCCGCACCGTCGCCGTGGCCCCCACTCTGGACAACGTCATCGTCCTGGGCATCATCGTGCTGATCCGGACCTTCTTGTCCTTCTCCCTCGAAATCGAAATCGACGGCGTACCCCCATGGCGCAAGGGGCTCGTGAGCGGCGCCACAGTGATCTCGCAAGCACAGAAGTCCGCGCGCGACGTGCCTGACGCTGGCTAGCGCAATGGCGCAGCCTCCGCCCGCACCCGATGGTGATGCCGACATCCGATTTGCCGGCCCGGCGTTCGCCATCGTCGTACTCCTCGCAGCGACGAGTGGCATCGTCGATGCGATCGCCTTCACGCGATTCGGCGTCTTCGTCGCCAACCAGACCGGCAACCTCGTCATCATCACCCTCAGCCTCGCCGGAGAGCAGAAGACCACGACGCTGGTGGCCTGCTCGATCGCCCTGCTGGCCTTCAGCATCGGCGTTTTCGTGGCTATCTTCATCCGCCGTGAGCTGCGGAAGCGGAGCGGCGTGCCGCGGGCACGCGTGGCCATGCTGTCCGTCGAGGTCAGCCTCATCGCCATCACCAGCGTCGGCGTGCTGATCTGGGGTGACGTGGCCTTCGCCTACGCCGCAGTCCTCCTGCTCTCCCTCTCGCAGGCATTCCAAGCGGCTGTCGTCACGCGCATCGTGGGCGTGGCGATCCAGACGGTCGTCATCAACACCGCGCTCGTGCAGTCTGCTGATGCCTGGGCGGCTGGACGTCGCCGCGCAGCCGCCATTGCCTTCGGCACTCCCATCGGCTATCTCGTCGGAGCCTTCATCGGATCACTGCTCATGCGCACCTCCGGGCGGGGCGTGCTCTTTAGTGCCGTCGTCACGGCGGCGGTCGCGACGTGGATCGCGCACCGCATCTACCTGCGCGGTGCCGCGATCGACTAGTCAGGCGACGTCGAGTCGTGCGACGCGGCGGCGTGCATTGCGCTGCGACGGGGACTGGCGCCCCAGGACAGCTCCCATGCCTCCCAGTAGCGCGCCGACCGCCGGGCGCGCGACCGCGAGCGGCACGGCTGGCAGCCCCAGGAGCCGGCGCTGGTCGGCGGGCAGGGTGGCGACGGCACCCGCGAAGAGGATTCCGTAGGGCGGACGGGCGGGCAGCGGCAGAGGCGCCTGCCTGATGAATCGCACGGTGCGCTCGCTCGCCTCGGAGCGACGTAGGACAGGCGCGAAGCCAGCCATCTGCTCATCGAGTTCGGCCACCGAGCGCGGCGGATCCTCGACACCGACCAGCTCACCCGCCTTGGCCCACTCGC
>CAZLMT010000068.1:12306-12895 GCA_964560615.1 uncultured Actinomyces sp. | reverse complement strand
AACCCGAGGGGGTTGCGTGCGCCGAGCTCAACGTGCCCCTGGATTGGCAAACGCCCGACGACGGACGCACGACGACCATCGCCATCAGAGTGGTCCGAGCCCCCGGCGCCGGGGGCGGATTCACCTTCAACCCAGGCGGTCCCGGGAGCAGCGGGATCGATGCCGGGCCGGGCATCTTCGACCGCCTTCCGGCCAGCGTGCGCGAGCGCTTCGACTTCGTCATGTGGGATCCGCGGGGCGTGGGGCTCAGTGGACCCAGGCTCACAGGGTGCGCACCTCAGCCTCGCCCTGACCTACCTGAGACCGGCCCGGTCGAGTGGGGTGACTTGTGGACGGCCTACGCCGTCGCTCGGGGCCAAGCCAATCGCGCATGCTTCGACGCCAACCCGGACTCGGCGCCTTACATGGGTACCTGGCAGGTGGTGCGCGATCTTGAGGCAATGCGCGTGGCCCTCGGATACGACCGGTGGAACTACTGGGGCATGAGCTACGGCACCCGCATCGGCTACACGTACGCCGCGACCTTCCCTGCCAGCCTGCGGACCATAGTGGTCGACGGAAGTCTCTGGCCACAGGAATCGATCTTCCG
>CAZLMT010000068.1:0-12296 GCA_964560615.1 uncultured Actinomyces sp. | reverse complement strand
CCGAGCGCAGAGCCGCAAGCTCACGCAGGTCATGACGGCGCTCGATGACACCGTCGTCGTCCTCGACGGCTTCCCCTACACCCGCTGGACAGCCGCCGCCGTCCTCTACGGGTCGTTGGGTTCGCAGGATCTCTACCCCCGCGTGCGCACGTTGATCAATGGCCTGCACGACAAGCTGTTCGTCACGGTGTCCCATCGGTCTCATCGGCTTGCGGCACGAGCGGCCGATGAGTTGCGGAAGGAACTGCGCGCAGACCGCTCAACCGAGTACGCCAATACCTTCATTCACTGCGCGGATCTTCACGACCGCCCGTCACCGGAAACAGCGGCGCAGCTCGCCTCGAATGCCGCGGAGAACTACGTCACCGCCCTGGGATTCGCCACGGGATTCTCCGTGACCTGCATGGGGCTACCCCCCGACTATGCCCCGGGAGTGCCGAGAGACCTCACGACAATCGCCCTGTCCACACCGCCGGTGGTCGTCCTCTCGACCGGTGATGTGCGCACACCGTGGGTATGGGGGCGAACCATGGCAAACCAGTACGCAAGGTCTCGGATGATCTCCTACGAGAGCACGCAACACGTCACGTATCTCAGGACGCCTTCGCTGTGCGTGAATGACACGGTCACGCGGTACCTGTTGACACGACTCGTCCCGCCCGCCAACACGAAATGCTCCTTCGTCGCGTCACCCGCGCCGAAACTGCCGGGCTAGCGGGAGACGACGAGCTCGGCGATCTGCACGGCGTTGAGCGCTGCGCCCTTGCGCAGGTTGTCGTTGCTGACGAACATCGCCAGGCCACGACCCTCGGGGGCGCCCTCGTCGGCGCGAATTCGGCCGACGAATGAGGGATCGGCGCCGGCTGCCTGGAGCGGTGTCGGCACATCGGTCACGACCACGCCCTCGGCCGTGGCGAGAATCTCCTCGGCCCGCTCGGGGGACAGGGGCCTCGCGAACTCGGCGTTGATCGACAGGGAGTGACCGGTGAAGACCGGCACGCGCACGCAGGTGCCCGACACGAGCAAGTCGGGGATACCGAGGATCTTGCGGCTCTCGTTGCGGAGTTTCTTTTCCTCGTCTGTCTCGCCGAGGCCATCGTCGACGATCGAACCGGCCAGCGGCACGACGTCGAAAGCAATGGTGCGCACGTACTTCTTCGGCTCGGGGAAGTTCACCGATGAGCCGTCGTGCACGAGCGTGGTGACATCGGAGTCGATGACCGCACGGATCTGGGAGTCGAGCTCTTCAACGCCCGCCAGGCCACTGCCTGACACGGCCTGGAAGGTCGACACGACCAGCCGCTGCAGTCCGGCCTCCTTGTGCAGGGGCATGAGCACCGGCATCGCCGCCATGGTCGTGCAATTGGGGTTGGCGATGATCCCCTTGCGCGCATCCATGATCGCCTCGGGATTGACCTCGCTCACGACAAGCGGCACATCGGGATCCATGCGCCAGGCAGAGGAGTTGTCGATCACGATGGCCCCGGCCTCGGCGAAGCGCGGGGCATGCTCCTTGGAGGTGCTGCCTCCCGCGGAGAAAAGAGCGATGTCTATGCCGCTGAGGTCAGCGGTAGCGATGTCCTCGACCACGACATCGGTGCCCTTCCAGGGCAGGGTCGTGCCCGCGGAGCGCGCCGATGCGATGTAGCGCATGGTCTCGACGGGGAAGTCGCGCTCCTCGAGCAGCCTCCGCATGACGCTGCCCACCTGGCCGGTGGCTCCGACGACAGCGACGACCAGATCGGTGCGGGCCATCAGCGGCCGGTCCCGGCGTAGACGACGGCCTCGCCGTCGGCATCGAGTCCGAAGGCGGTGTGCAGGGCCTGCACCGCCTGCTGCGCGACATCGGCCCGGGTGACGACGGAGATGCGGATCTCCGATGTCGAGATCATCTCGACGTTGACTCCGGAGTCTGCAAGCGCCTTGAAGAAGGTTGCGGACACTCCCGGATGCGATCGCATGCCCGCGCCCACGAGCGAGATCTTCGCGATCCCTTCGTCAGTGAGCAGGTCGGCGAAGCCGATGTGCTCCCTCACCGCAGAGAGCGCCTCGGTGGCCTTGGCCACGGAACCCTGGGGGCAGGTGAAGGTGACGTCGGTGAGACCCGTCGACGCGGCTGACACGTTTTGCACGATCATGTCGATGTTGATGCCGGCATCTGCGAGCGCGGAGAATATCGCCGCTGCCTCGCCGGGTCGGTCGGGTACGCCGACCACCGTGACCTTGGCGTCATTGAGGTCGGCGGCCGTGCCGGAGATGATCGGCTGCTCCATGGTGTCTCCCGCGGCGATTCGGGCCGCGATCGCGGCCTCGGACAGGACAAGGGTGCCCTCGCGGTCGGAGAAGGACGACCGCACGTGGATGGGCAGATCGAAGCGGCGCGCGTACTCCACGCAGCGCAGGTGGAGGACCTTGGCGCCGGCCGCCGCCAGCTCCAGCATCTCCTCGTATGTGACGACCTGCAGCTGGCGCGCCTTGGGTACGACGCGCGGGTCAGCGCTGAAGACGCCGTCGACATCGGTATAGATCTCGCAGACATCAGCACCGAGGGCGGCAGCCAGCGCCACCGCGGTGGTGTCGGAGCCGCCGCGACCGAGGGTGGTGATGTCCTTGGTGTCCTGGGCGACACCCTGGAAGCCCGCGACGATGGGGATGGCTCCCGCTGCGAGCGCCTCCTGGATGCGGCCCGGGGTCACATCAATGATGCGCGCGGCGCCGTGAGAGGAGTCGGTGATGAGCCCGGCCTGAGACCCGGTGTAGGAGCGGGCCTCCTCACCAAGGTCATTGATGGCCATCGCGACCAGAGCCATGGAGATGCGCTCGCCCGCGGTGAGGAGCATGTCGAGTTCGCGGCCTGGCGGCTTCGGGGATACCTGCTCGGCGAGGTCGAGGAGCTCATCGGTGGTGTCACCCATCGCCGAGACCACGACGGCGACGCCGTGACCTGCCCGGTGGGTCGCCACGATCCGCGCGGCCACTCGACGAATGCTCGCAGCATCGGCGACCGACGAGCCGCCGTACTTCTGCACGACGAGGCCCACGCTGGCTCCCAGGCACGCACACCGGCCACCCCCGAATGGGGTGAACACCTGACGGCGGAGCCTCCAGTCTAACGGCTCAGCAGCCCATCGCGACCCCACCCCAAGTCGTTGAAGTGGCGCCCTATGACGTGCCCGCACGGCGTGTCGGACTCACACGTCGCCACTCAACGACGTCGCTAGATGAAGAGGAGCTGGCCGCCCGCGCTGATCTCCATGAAGTCGGTGGCGTTGATGACAGCCTCGACATCGTCGTACATGTCGTCCTCCGAGACCTTCATCATGTCGACCGACATGCGGCAGGCCCAGAGGTGGCCGCCCGCTGCGACGATCTGGTCCAGGAAGTCGGGCACCTCGGGGACGCCGAGATCGGCGATCTGCTTCTTCATCATCTTCGTCGACATGCCCTGCATACCGGGGAACGCCGTGAGGAACTGCGGGATGCGCGAGTCGCCCACCGGCATGTGCATTGCGGTGTTGCCGACCGGGGTGAACTGTAGGTCGTTCATGCGCGACTTCAAGATCATGTCCAGCCCCCAGAACGTGAAGAAGAGGTGCGTTTCGATCCCCTCGCCGAGCGCGGCATTGGCCAGGACTAGGCCGGGGTAGGCCATGTCGAGGTTGCCCTTGGAGCAGATGATGACGAGCTTGCGATCGACCTCGTCCTCGTCGCCGAAGTTCGGGACAAGGGCGGGACTGGTGTCGGTCATGGTCATGGCACTCACTCCTTAAACGCAGCCGTGAGGCTTGGGCAGGCCAGCGATGTAGGCCATCTTCTTGGCCGGCTTCTTGGGGAAGAGCACGAACTGCTTCTTGACGGGTACGCCGCCGACGGTGTCGACGCGCCGGGTCGTCGCAGTCTCGCCCTGGGTCTTGTAATCGTCGCGCAGGAAGCGGATGACGGCCCAATGCTCGTCGGTCATCTCGACACCGATGTTGGTGGCAAGTTCCGCAGCGAGAGTCTCGTCCCACTCGTCGTAGTCGGTGAGGAAACCCTCCTCGTCGACGTGGACGTCGCGGCCAGCGATGGTGGTGGTGGTCATGGTGCTACTCCTTCGGGGAGGGGGTGGTTAGCCCCGACGGGTCGGCCGAACCGACCCTGTCGGGCTGGGCCTGGCTCCCCAGGGAGCGCAGGACGACGAGTGCGCGGGCAAGGCCTCGGCGGACCTCGGGATCGCGCATCTGGCGCAGCAGCGCGAAGGTGGAGGGAGGCGGCCCTGCGGGGGCGTCCTCGGACTCCTGGACCTCGAGTGCGGTGCGACTGAGGAGATTCATGACCTCGGGCTGGGTCATCTCCTTGACGGTGTTGAGGATGAGCACGACGTTGTCGCCCAGCGCCTTGATGTCGTCCTCATCGAAGGACGTCACGACGCGGTCGGCGATCCCGAGGCCGCCCTGGGCGAAGGTGAAGTACCCCTTCTGCTCCAACTCGGTGGCCTTGGCCGTGACCATCTGCATCACAGGGCCAGCCAGCTCGGTGAGGCCCAGGAGCATCTCGCGCATCTCGCGCTGACGCTCGAGCTCTTCGGAGATCTCCGTCATCTGGAGCGACAGTCGATCGAGACGCTCCATCAGGGCGTAATCCACATCGGCGACGGTCATCACACACGCTCCAGAGCATCGGTCTGCTTGCCCGCCATCGACATGAGCGCGGGGAGGGGAAGTTCTTTGCCCGGGAGCAGGAGGTTCCAGTACATCCAGCGGAAGGCAAGCTTCCCGAGGTGATTGAGCTCGGTCTCCTTGAGGAGGCTGAAGGGGCCGATGCCGGGGATGGGGTACTTGCCCGGGAGCGGCTCGGTGTCGTAGTTGAAGTCGATGAGCATGCCCTTGCCGCGACCCGATTCGATAAAGCAATTGGCATGACCATCGAACGCCGCGCTCACCGGGCGCCCGTTGACGTGATTGATGAAGTTCTCCGGAAAGAGATCAATGGAGAAGTGCGCCACGGACCCTGCCTTGGACGCCGGGATGTTGGAGGCGTCACCGATCGCGAAGATGTTGTCGTACTTCGTGCTCAGCAGTGTGTGCTTGTCGACGGACACGTAGTTGAGGTCATCGCCGAGACCGGAGCGCCCGATGAAGTCGGCGCCCATGTTGAGTGGGATCGTCACCAGCAGGTCGAAGGGGACCTCGCGCTCGTCCATGGAGACGATGGCGTGCTTCTCCACGTCGACCTGGTCGATCATGAAGTCCGGCTCGATCGTGATCTTGCGGTCCTCGAGCATGTGACCGAGGAGCTGGGACGCCACCGGTTTGGTGAAGGCGCCCTCCAGCGGCGTGGCGTAGACGATCTCGACCTGGTCGCGCATCCCCTTCTCTGCGAAGAACGCATCGGCGAGGAAGGTGAACTCCAGCGGAGCCACCGGGCACTTGATGGGCATCTCGGTGATGTGGACGACGAGGCGACCGCCCTCCCACGCCTCGAGCTTGTCGCGCAGGGCCATAGCGCCCTCGAAGGTGTAGAACTCGTGGACGCTCTTGCGCCACACCTCAGGGTCGTCCATCCCCGGTGTCTGATCGGGGCGAGGCGACGTACCCGTCGCGATGATGAGGTAGTCGTAAGGCAGCGTCTCGCCACCCACGAGGTGCACGAGGTTGGCATCGGCATCGATCCGATCCACCTCCGCCCGCACGCGCGTGACTCCGTCGGGGATGAAGCGGTCGGTCGGCTCGAATGTCTCCTCCGGCGTGTAGGCGCCGAAAGGGAGGAAGAGGTAACCGGGCTGGTAATGGTGCACGTCGCTGGGCTCGACGACGGTGATCTGCCAGTCCGACTCAGGCAGCATCGGTCGCAGCTTGTTGATGGCCATGGTTCCTGCGGTGCCGGCACCGAGGACAAGGAGCCTTTTCATGGTGTTCTCCTTTCGACCACCGCAGCAGCGATGCGCGGCAGGGAATCAAGGACGAGGCTGCGCTGAGCCTTCGTCAGGACATAGACATCGGGCGCCGGCTCATCAAGGGGGGCAACTCCCCCGGCAATCACGAGGCCGACTAGTCGATCGCCCACGCGGATGAAGGCGGCGGCGCACTCGAAGCCCAAGGCCTCGCGATGGAAGCGCGGCACGAAGTCACTCCTGCCGGCGAGGTCGCGCCACTCGTGCACGCAGGCTTCGGCGGCTTCCATGGACGCCCGGAGATAGCGCTCGCAGGGGTTATGGACCTGGGTCATCGCCCGACCCTCAAGATCGGTGACGACGACCATGACACCGAGGAGGTCGGCGGCGACCGCGGCGACAGCCTCGGCGGTCGCCGAATCCAAGGGGAAATCCGAACCGAGGGCCGGGATGGCATCGGTGGGGAAGCGCCACTGACGTCCGACTTTGATCGCATTGAGTCGACCATCGGCAGCCATGCGGTAGACGGTCGAGACGTCGATACCCAGACGACGGCCGACCTCATCGGCACAAAGCAGGCCGCCGGGCAGGCTTATCGCCTGCTCCTTCATCTCCTGCACTGCCTGCATGAATTCAGGCTATGCAGATTGACTGCAGGTATCGCCGGGCAAAGGGCCTGTCCTGCCCGATCAATGACCTAGTGCAAACGGGACCTTGGTCCCGCTCAGCCGTCGACGCGTCGACGCCCGGCGAAGGCGCGACCGAGCGTCACTTCATCGGCGTACTCCAGGTCGCCCCCGACGGGGAGCCCGCTGGCCAGGCGCGTCACCTCGAGCCCGAGAGGCGAGAGCATGCGCGCGAGATACGTCGCGGTGGCCTCACCCTCGAGATTGGGATCCGTCGCGATGATCACCTCGGTGATCTGCCCATCGGCCAGGCGCTGCATGAGCTCGCGAATGCGCAGGTCATCGGGTCCAACGCCATCAATGGGGCTGATCGCGCCGCCCAGCACGTGGTAGCGGCCGCGGTACTCCGCAGTGCGCTCGATCGCGATGACGTCACGCGACTCCTCCACCACGCAGAGGGAGTGCGGGTCACGACGTGGATCGCGGCAGAGCCGGCACTCCTCCTCCTCGGTGACGTGCCCGCAGGTGGAGCAGAAGCGGACGCGCTCCTTGACCGTGACCAGCACCTCAGCGAGACGGCGTACGTCGGTCGGCTCTGCCTGGAGGATGTAGAAGGCGAGGCGCTGGGCGCTCTTCGGACCGATGCCGGGAAGGCGACCGAGCTCGTCGATGAGGTCGGCCATGATGCCGTCGTACATCTCAGCCCTGCTCGATCTCGCCGATGACCGTCGCTCCGAGCTCGCGCATCGCGAGTGCCTCGCCGCTCACGTCGTCGTCGCTGTCGGAGTCGTCGAGGCTGGGCTCATCCAAGGCAGGTGCGTCGACCGTCGGAGACGGGGGCGCCGAGCCCGTGGCGACGACATCGACCTGCACATCGGCATGCATGACGTCGATGATCACCTGGCGCAGCCGCTCCGCATGACCGCTCGTGCGGGCATTGCGTACCTTGCTCTCCTCGGGCACGCCCACGGCGAGCACTCCGGCGTCGAGCGACAGCGGGCGCGAGTCGCTGAAGACCATCCATCCCACCCGCGACATGGACTTCAGCCCCTCGAGGATCGCGGGCCACATCGTCGTGACGTCGGAGAGACTCGGCGTCGCCCCGGCTACGACCGGCGCAGCGGGGACCGGCACGGGGGGCGCGTCGGACGGCGGGGCCGCACTGGGCAACACGGCCGACACCCGAGGCGGGGGCGGCGGTGCGGTCCGGCCCTGCGGGTCGGCCGAGCCGCCGGGCTCTCCCGCGCTCTCGCTCCGAGCGGGCGCAGCCGGTGCCTTCGGGCGCGACGATGGGCGCTGTGCGGGCACCTCAGCCTGGCCGGGCGGGTCGGCCGGCGGCGCGGCCGAGGGCTCCGGATCGCGCGCGCGACGAGCCTCGGGGGCAGACGGTGCAGCAGCGGGCCTGGGCGCAGGAGCACCGCGCTCGAGGCGATCGAGTCGCACGGCGAGTCCGGCGGGTGATGCGTCTGCCGAGGGCAGCAGCAGACGCGCAGCGAGGAGCTCCAGGTGCAGGCGAGGTGCGGTCGCACCGCGAAGCTGAGTGAGCCCGTCGCTCACGAGATCCGCAGCGCGAGACAACTCCGCCAGGCTGAGCTTGGCAACCTGCGCGCGCATGATCTCGATCTCGGAGTCGGGTGCGTCGAGGATGGCGAGAGCCTCATCGCCCGGGACTGCCGAGAGCACGATGAGGTCGCGCAACCGCTGCAGGAGATCCGTAGCGAAGCGGCGCGGATCCTGCCCGGCGTCGATGACCCGATCAATGACCGAGAAGAGACGTGCTCCCTCGCCGGACGCGATCGCGTCGATGGTGTCGTCGAGTAGGGCCGCGTCGGTGACGCCGAGCTGTGCGGAGACTTCGTCGTGGGTCAGGCCCTCGGGACCCGATCCCGCGATGAGCTGGCCAAGGATCGACAGCGCATCGCGCACGCTGCCGGCTGCGCTGCGCGCGACGAGGGCGAGCGCCGCAGGATCGGCGGGCACTCCTTCGGCGTCGCAGACCATCGCCAGGTGCTGCTGAAGCACGCGCGTGGGCACCAGCCGGAAGCCGTAGTTGAAGGTCCGCGACCGGATCGTCGGGATGACCTTGTCCGCCTCGGTCGTCGCGAAGATGAAGCGCACGTGATCCGGTGGCTCCTCCACGAGCTTGAGAAGCGCGTTGAAGCCCGCGGTGGTGACCATGTGGGCCTCGTCGACGATGTAGACCTTGTAGCGCGAGGAGACGGGGGCAAACATCGCGCGCTCCCGCAGCTCGCGAGTGTCGTCGACACCGCCATGGCTGGCGGCATCCAACTCAATGACGTCGATGGAGCCGGGGCCGTTGGGTGCCAGGTCAGTGCAGCTCTGGCACTCCCCGCACGGGTCCGGGGTGGGACCTTGCGCGCAGTTGAGCGAGCGGGCCAGGATCCGGGCGGTCGAGGTCTTGCCGCAGCCGCGGGGGCCGGCCAGGAGGTAGGCGTGATGCACGCGATCGTTTGCCAGGGCGCGGGCGAGCGGCTCGGTGACGTGCTCTTGACCCACGACGTCGGCCAAACGCCCCGGCCGGTAGGTGCGGTAGAGGGCCGTGGACACCCGGTCACCCTAGCCCCGGGGGCGGACGTGCGGGACCCCCCGCACACCCGACAGAGCCCGCCTGCCCTTGCTGCCCTCCGGCCCTGGGGGGTTCAGCGGGGTGACGCCGGGCGGGGGGTCGGATCGAGTGTACGCCGCGCCGGGCGGCACGCAGCCGCGCGGACCTCGCCGCAGAAGTGCGAAGCCCGGACGGTGGGACCGCCCGGGCTTCGCAGAGCGCGGAGGATAGGGGATTTGAACCCCTGAGGGATTGCTCCCAACACGCTTTCCAAGCGTGCGCCCTAGGCCACTAGGCGAATCCTCCGTCGCCGAGGGTACCCAAGCGGATCCGGGACCCCGCTCTGCGGGCGTCACTCGCGTCCGAGAATCTGGAAGATCACGGTGAGATCACCCACCGCGTCGCGCCACGACTCAGGGCATGCGCGCACCTAGACTGAAATGACCGCGCGGGGAATCCCGCGTCGATCACCCCAGGAGGAAAGGCTCGATGAGCGTTCCCAGCGGCGGGCCTCGGCCCAGCGCCCGTCACCGGCGGAAGCAGAGCCCTGTCGTCGCGGTCATCCTCGTCGTGATCGGCATGGTCATCCTCTTCGGCGCGGGCTACGGCCTCTCGCGCATCATCCAGGGGTCGGGCTCCTCGGATGCCGGAGGCACCACCGAGCCGACCAATGGCTCCGCCACGAGCGCGGCGCCCGAGCCTCAGCCCTGCGTCACCGTCACGGTCACGCCCGGGGCCGGCCTCCCCAGCCCGGCTCAGGTGACCACCAACGTCTACAACGCCACTGATCGCGCGGGCCTCGCGGCCTCGACGGCAGAGGAACTGCAGGTGCGCGGCTTCCTCATCGGCGTCATCGACAACGACCCGCTGGCCAAGACCATCACCAGCGTTGCCGAGATCCGCCACGGTCCGTCCGGCGAGCAGGCGGCGCGACTCATGGCCTTCTACCTCCCGGGCGCAGAGCTTGTCGACGATGGCCGCAAGGACGCCACGGTCGACACGGTGCTCGGTGCGGCGTACACCTCCGTCGCACCGCAGTCCGAGGTCGACGCAGCACTCGCCGCGCCTTCACCGTCACCCAGCGGCCCCGGCTGCTCGCCCTCCGCCGCGCCGACGAACGAATCCCCCGCGCCCGCGGAGGAGAGCCCGAGTCCCGCGGCCTCCTAGAGCGGCACCACGCGGCCGAGTTCCACGACGCGTTCAACGGGTAGGCCGTAGAAGCGCTGCATATCCGTGGCATTGCGTTGCATGAGGGCGAATACCTCCGTCGCCAGCCAACGCGCCGGTGGCTGGCGGGTGACCTCGATGTGTGCCGAGTCAAAGGCATAGAGGCAGGTGCTCGGATCCAGTTGGGGGTAGGCGGCGGCAAGATCGGCCACCGCTTGGGCGGGGTTGGGTCGCTCCATGAAGCCCGCGAGCAGCGTCGCGTCGATCACTCCGTCACCCAAGTCCAGCGCCGTGAGGTGCTCGGGTGGCTCGACGCGAGGAATCTCCGCCGTGCGCATCCTCAAGATGAGGATGCGCGATGAGACGACATGCAGCAAGCGCGCCTGCTGAATCAGCGCGTAGGGCAATCCCTCCTCGACCGTCACGAAGACAGTGGTGTCACCTGTGCGCATGACGCCGGGAGCCGAGACCACCTCGCGGAGATCCGACATCGGCACACTGAAGTCGGTCAGTTCCCTCTGCAAGCGGAGCGAACCCCAGCGCCAGATAGCAAGGACACTGAAGATCAGTGACGCAGCGACGAGCGGGAACCACCCACCGTGATCGAATTTCGTGAGATTGGCGAGGAAGAACGCTCCATCGATGCAGAGGAAGACGAGGAAGCCGGGGATCACCATCCACAGCGGCAACCGCCAACGACGGCGAGCCACAACGGCGATAAGGCATGTGGTGATCACGAAGGTCCCGGTCACAGCGATCCCGTACGCCGAGGCGAGTCTGGACGAGTCCTGGAAGCCGATGACGAGACCGACGACAGCGATCATCAGCGCCCAGTTGACGAAGGGGACGTAGACCTGTCCTCGCTCCTGTGACGAGGTGTGGGTGACCGTCAGCTGGGGCAGGAATCCCAGGCGAATGGCCTGCTGGGTCATCGAAAAGGCGCCCGAGATGACGGCCTGGGATGCAATGAGAGTGGCCGCGGTGGCCAGAAGCACCATCGGCAGCTGCAGTGCCGTCGGGACCATAAGGTAGAACGAGTTGTCCACGGTCTGGGGGTTGCGGAGCACGAGGGCGCCCTGCCCGAGGTAGTTGAGGTAGAGCGCGGGCGCAGCGATGGCAAACCAAGACACCCGGATGGGGCGCCTGCCGAACTGGCCCATGTCGGCGTAGAGAGCCTCGGCACCCGTAACGCACAGCACCACAGAACCGAGCGCCAGGAAGGCCACGGCCGGATCGCTCACGAGGAAGTCGATGGCGTACGTCGGCGAGACCGAGACGAGGACTCCGGGTGACTGGGCCACACTCATCAGCCCGAAGACGCCAATGGACACGAACCACACCACCATGACCGGTCCGAAGATCGAGCCGACTCGATGCGTGCCGAACCGCTGGATGAGGAAGAGCCCCACGAGCAGCACCAGGGCGATCGGCAGGACGAGGGACGTAAGGCCAGGCGCGGCGACCTCCAGGCCCTCGACCGCTGAGAGCACAGATACGGCCGGGGTGATGATGCCGTCGCCGTAGAAAAGTGCTGCGCCCAGCACGCCGAAGACCATGATGATGACTGCCGACCGGTGGCGTCGCACGGCTGACGTCGCCAGTGATGCGAGGGCCATGATGCCGCCCTCTCCCTCGTTGTCGGCGCGCATGACGATGAGGACGTACTTCACGGACACGATGAGAGTGAGCGTCCAAAAGACGAGTGACAGTGCGCCTAGGACACGCTCATCGACAACCTCGATGTCGTGGGCGCCAGCGAAGATCTCGCTGAAGGCGTAGAGCGGGCTGGTGCCGATGTCCCCGAAGACCACTCCCAGCGCACCAAGCGCCAGCAGACCGCTGGATGCCTTGCGCTTCACCACAATCGCGGACCCTATGCGCTGCCCAGAGCCCCGGTGACAAGTTCACGTATTCGTCACACCGACCCCGTCCTCTGGCTAGCCTCCCCGGGGGAGGGACGCCATGGTGGCTGCGAGTCGCATTCCACGCTCGGCCTGGGTGGTGGCCCTGAGTGCCGCCACCCTCGGCGTCATCTATGGCTACGACGGCTCCAACATCGCGGGAG
>CAZLMT010000067.1:7446-12916 GCA_964560615.1 uncultured Actinomyces sp. | reverse complement strand
CGCCCGGGGACGTACTCCATGGCGAGATAGGGGATCCCAGCCGCCTCGCCCTGGTCGAAGACTCCGACGACGTGGGGGTGGCTCAGCTGCGCCGCCGCCCGGGCCTCGCGGCGGAAGCGGGTGACGAAGCCCGGGTCCTCGGCGAGGGCTGCGCTCATCATCTTGAGCGCGACGGTGCGATCCAGCCGAGTGTCGAGCGCCTCGTAGACGGTGGCCATGCCGCCCCGGGCGATCCGCGCCACCACCTGGTAGCGCCCGTCCACGAGGGTCCCGATGAGGGGGTCTGAGGGAGCCGTGGGGATCGGGCCGGGCGGGGAATCCATGATGTCCCGAGTCTAGGTCGGCAGGATGCCCCAGGAGGGGATGCGCGGATCCGGCGTGGCAGGCCTGGGGCTCCATGGGCAGGATGGACGGGTGAGCCGACGTGATGAGATCGCCATGGGCGATGACGAGATCCGCGCCTACCTCGATTCAGCGCGGACGATGATCCTCACCACGATCGGCCCCGACGGTGTCCCCGACCCCGTGGCGATGTGGTTCGTGCTGCGCGACGGGGACGTCTGGATGCGCACGTATGCCAAATCGCAGAAGGTCGCCAATGTGCGCCGCGACCCTCGCGTGGCGACCCTCGTCGAAGACGGTGATCGCTACGCCGAGCTCCGCGGGGTGCAGGTCTCCGGACGGCTGGAGGTCAGTGACGACATCGACGTCATATGCGAGATTGCCGCGGCCCTGCTGGTGAAGTACGAGGGCCTCGACCCCGAGCACGTGCCCGCGGCGATGGAGGCCTACCGACCCACGGCCGTCAAGCAGGTCGCCATGCGCCTAGTGCCCGAGCGCACGGTCTCGTGGGACCACGCCAAGCTCATGTCGGGTGCCTGATGGAGATTGAGCGCCTCACCTACCTCGGCGTGCTGCTCTTCATCTTCCTTGGCTCCGCGTGGCTGGAGGTCGCCCTGCGCACGCGGGTCCTGCGCCGATGGAAGCGGCTACTGCTTGCCTTGGCGATCCCCTTCACGCTCTTCGTCATCTGGGATGTCTGGGCGATCGCGACCGGGCACTGGAGCTTTGACCCCGACCGCACTGTTGGTGTCGAGCTCTTCGGCGTCATCCCTGTCGAGGAGCTCATCTTCTTCGTCGTCGTGCCTCTCGCGTCCATCCTGAGTCTTGAGGCCGTGCGCGCGGTGAAGGGCTGGCCCCTCGGCGATGAGGTCCCGACCGAGACGCAGGGCGGTGACACGCGATGACCTACACACAGATCGCCATCGCCGTCGTCATTGCGGCGATCATCGCCGACGTGCTCATCCTGCGCACGCGCCTGGTCACGCGCCGCGGATTCTGGGTGGCGTACGCCATCGTGCTCTTCTTTCAGCTCCTCACCAATGGCGTGCTCACCCGGCTCCAGGTCTTCCGCTACTCCGATTCCATGATCGTGGGGTATCAGCCCGACTCCGGGCCGCCGCCGTTCATCGGCAGCGGACGCATCGTCTACCAGCCCTTCGAGGACCTGCTCATGGGCTTCTCGCTCTGCCTGCTCACCATGGCCCTGTGGATCTACTGGGGGCGGCGCGGAGTGCAGCGCACTCCGATGTCGGGACCGCCCATCTGGCGGACATGGGCCGCGCGGCGGCGGAGCGACTCTTCAGGCAGCAGCGGCTCGTCAGGCAGCAGTACGTCGACGAGCGCGGCGGGCGCGGACCCAGGCGGGCCCGGCGACCGCGAGCCGACGGCGTAGCGACACGGTCGCGCGCTTGTCGAAGACCTCGTAGTCGATGCGCTCGACCTCGTCGACGATCCCGCAGTAGAGGACGCGGGCGGCCTCGATGCACGGCTGCGAGTCGGGGGAGAGCATGGCGATCCCCGGCCTCGAGCTCTCCTCGAGTGCCCGCACGCGCGCGACCTGCTCGGCAAGTGCAGCCTTGACGGCGGGCGTGGCCACGCGGCGTTCGAGGACCTCGCGTGTCACGCCGTGCTGAGCCAGTTCGTCGAGCGGGAGGTAGACGCGCCCGCGATGCAGGTCCTCACCGACGTCGCGGATGAAGTTGGCGAGTTGGAAGGCCACGCCGAGATCCTGCGCTCGCGGGTATGCCTCGGGCGAGCTCGGCTCGAGGATCGGCACCATCTGCAGGCCGATGACCGCCGCGCTGCCATAGACGTACTCGAAGAGATCGTCGTACGTCGCATACTCCGTGACGGTGAGATCCATGCGCATGGAGTGGAGGAAGGCCTCGAAGTGCTCCGTCGGAATCTCCCACGTGCGCACCGTGTCGACGAGCGCGCGCCCCACGGGGTCCCGGGAACGGCCACGTCGGATGTCGGCGAGGATCTCATCACCCCATCGGCCCAGCCACTCGGACTTCTCCGCGTCGGTCAAGGTCGAGGAGAGGTCATCGACGATCTCGTCGGCGTAGCGGGCGAAGCCGTAGAGGGCGTGCACGTAGGGCCGCTTTTGCGGGGGGAGCAGCAGCGTGGCGAGGTAGTAGGTCTTGCCGTGCTCGGCGTTGAGTCGCTTGCACCGCTCGTAGGAGGCGCGCAGGGAGGGGTCGATGATCCCGGCTGCATCCCACTCATTCACGGGTGCCGATCCTGCCACGGAAGACCGAATCGGCCGCACGGGCCCGCTCATCGGGATCGGCGGGCATCAGGCCGTGGCCGAGGGGGCCGCCGAGGACGAGTCGTCGCTCGCGTGGGCTCACGAGGAGCACGAGTCCCACCACCACGAAGGCCGCCACGATGGCGAGGCCGTCGCTGAACTCGAAGAGGTTGTCGGAGGTGGAGCTGGATTCGGCCATGCCGTGCAACGAGAATCCCGCGATGATGATGATGGCGATGCGCAACTGCGTGGGCCTGAGACCGGTGGCGGCGAAGAGCGGCAGGATCCACAGCAGGTACCAGGGCTGGATGACGGGACCGAGCAGGACGACGGTGAGGAAGGCGAGCGCAGCGCCGCGCACGGGGCTGCGTCCCTCGGGTCGGAAGATGAGCCACGCGATGATCGCCAGTGCGGCGACGGTGCCGAGTGTGCGCGTGATGGTGACGACAAGCGCGTCATCGAGGGTGAGGCCGGCGGCGGTCGTGCCCATCCCGATGAGCATGCCGAGGGCGGTGGCGGGGGAGAGCCAGGTGCGCACCTCTCCGGGCGTGCCGAGTGCTGCGATCCAGCCCGGTCCGACTCCGGCGAGCAGGCTCCCGAGAGCGAAGACCGCCACGGTGAGGAGGAGGGCGAGGGTCCACGCGCGGATGCGTGCGCCCCATCCCGCGGTGACGCCGGCCCAGATCAGGCCGACGAAGGGAAGTGCGAGGAGCGCGATGGGCTTGATAGCGGCGGCAAGCGCGATCGCGATGACCCCGAGGATCGCGCCTGTCGGGCCGCGCCGCTCGCTCGCCAGTGCGAAGCCCATCACGATGAGCCCGATCATGAGGGCGTCGTTGTGCGCCCCGGAGACGACGTGCATCACGACGAGCGGGTTGAGTACGCCGAGCCACAGCGCGGCGCTCGGATTGATGCCGTGCGCTGCGGCGAGTCGAGGGAGGTAGATGACGAGCAGCACCAACCCAGCGAGGGCGGCGACGCGGAAGATCAGCGCGGCGAGTGCGGGGCTGTCGGGCGCGAAGTTGGCGACGCCGCGCGCGAAGAGCAGCCAGAAGGGGCCGTAGGGGGTGGGTGTCTCCGCCCACATCGGATCCACGCCGTCCTCGAACCAGCCATCGACGACAGCGACCCCGGTCTCGTAGGGATCCTGCCCGGACGCCACCACGCGACCCTGAGCGAAGTAGGAGTAGACGTCACGGCTGAAGAGCGGCGGCGCCAGGACCAGGGGCGCCACCCACGCGATGAGGACGGCCACGAGCATCCGAGGCGACGTGCCGCGCAGGCTGTGCGGATCCTCGGGGCCCGCCAGGAGATCGTGACCGAGGATGAGCCAGGCCTGGAGGAGGAGCGCGACGCCGACGAAGACGAAGGAGCGCGAGAGTAGGGATCCCACCGTCGTGCCCCGCAGCGTCTCGACACCGACCACGTCGAAGATCCCGGCGTCGAGGGGGAGCCAGCCCACGCCGAGCGCTCCGACCGCGAGGATGAGCGAGCCGACGAACCCGGGAAGGGCGTAGCGCGCCAGGAGGCGCGTATCCCAGGAGGTCACGACGCCAGCGTAGGCGTCAGCCAGGTGAGGCAGTGTCAGCGCAGGGCGCGGGAGCGATAGAGCGGGTCCTTGCCCAGGATGCGCTCGGCGGCGAGCCGGCCCGAGACGAGGACCATCGGCACGCCCACTCCGGGCTGCGTGCCCGACCCCGTGAAGACGACGTTCTCGCCCCAGATGTTGCGCGGGCGGAAGGGCCCGGTCTGCAGGAAGGAGTGCGATGCGGCGAACGGCGCCCCGCGCTCCATGCCGCGCTGCTCCCAGTCCAGCGGAGTCGTGGTCGCCTCGACCTCGATGGCGTCGCCGAAGCCGCGGTAGCCGCGCTCCTCGAGCACGCGCACGACCTCGTCGCGATAGCGCGGGCCTTCGGTGCGCCAGTCGATCGGTGCATCCAGATTGGGCGTGGGGAAGAGCACGTAGTAGATCTCCTTGCCGTCGGGGGCAAGGCTCGGATCGGAGTGTGAGGGGTTGGTGACGAGCAGGCTGGGGTCGCTCATGAGCCGCTTCTCGTCGATGAGCTCGCGGAAGACACCCTTCCAGGACTTACCGAAGTGGATGTTGTGGTGCGCGATCTGGGAGTACGACGCGGACGATCCCGCGAGGAGCAGGAAGCAGGACGGCGAGTAGTCGAGTCGGCGGATGCTCCACGGCGAGCGACCGAGGAGATCGCGGTAGGCCACGGGGAGGTCGGGATTGAGCACGATGACATCGGCCTCGAGACGCTCACCGTCTGCGGTGTGCACGGCGACGGCGCGCTGGCCGCGCGTCTCGACGCGGGTGACCTCGGTGCCGTAGCGGAACTGCACCCCGTGCTTCTCCGCCGCGGCCGCCATCGCCTGAGGCACGGCGTGCATGCCGCCCTTGGGGAAGTAGACGCCGGCCACGGAGTCCATGTAGGCGATGACGGCGTAGATCGCCAGCGCGTCGTAGGGGGAGAGTCCGGCGTACATCGCCTGGAAGGAGAAGACGCGCTCTGTGCGCGGATCGCGGAGGAACTCCCGCACGCGCGGTGCGAGTTTGCGGAAGCCGCCGATCGCGACAAGCCGGGCGAGGTTGGGCGTGAGCAGGTCGAACGGCGAGTCGATATTGCGGTCGATGAAGTCGGTCATCTCGTATCGGTAGAGCTGGGAGACGAAGTCGACGTAGCGGCGGTAACCCGCGGCCTCCTCCGGTCCGATGACGTTGCGGATCTCCTCGGCCATCTCATCGACATTGGCGTGCACGTCGAGCTTGGAGCCGTCGGGATAGAACGCGCGGTAGAGCGGCGCGACGGGTGTGAGCTCAAGCCAGTCGGCCATGTCCTCACCGATGCTGTCGAAGGCGTCGGCGAT
>CAZLMT010000067.1:0-7387 GCA_964560615.1 uncultured Actinomyces sp. | reverse complement strand
ACCCGCGCGGCCACCGGGCACGTCCTCGCGCTCCAGCACGGTGACTTCGCGCCCCGCGCCGGCAAGACGCATCGCCGCGGAGAGTCCGCCGAGGCCTGCGCCGACGACGATGACGCGATCGGTGGGTCCGGTCACGGTGCGGGGCATTAGACGCTCCTTCTAGTGGCGGCATAGGCGAGGCCGGTGAGGACCTCACGGGCGGGAGGCTGCAGGTCGACGGAGTCGAGTGAGGCGAGCGCCTGATCGGTGAGCGAGGTGATGAGCTGCTCGGCGTGATCGAGCGCTCCCGTCTCGGAGATGACCTCGCGCAGGAGCGTGACTCCGGTGGCATCGAGTCCGGGATCGCCGAGGTGGCGCCTGATCTGTGCCGCCTGGGCGGGGGTGGCGCGATCCATCGCGGTGGCGATGAGGACGGTGCGCTTGCCCTCGCGGAGGTCATCGCCTGCGGGCTTGCCCGTCTCGCCCGGGTCACCGAAGACGCCGAGCACGTCGTCGCGGAGTTGGAAGGCCTCGCCGAGCGGCAGGCCGTAGCCGGAGTACGCCGCCATCACGTCAGCGTGAGCTCCGGCGAGGGCAGCGCCCATGTGCAGGGGACGCTCGATGGTGTACTTCGCCGACTTGAAGCGCACGACGCGCATCGCGCGTTCGACGGACCCGCCACCGCGGGCCTGCTCGAGCAGGTCGAGGTACTGACCGGCCATGAGCTCGGTGCGCATCTCGTCGTACACGCGCTTGGCGGCATTGAGGTGCTCGGCGGGGACGCCGCTGGTGAGCAGCAACTCGTCGGCCCAGGACAGGCACAGGTCTCCGAGCAGGATCGCCGCACCCACTCCGAAGGCCTCGGGTGACCCCAGCCATTCGGATCCTCGGTGCAGCATGGCGAAGCGATGATGGGCCGAGGGCATACCGCGCCGGGTGTCGGAGCCATCCATGACGTCGTCGTGGATGAGGGCGCACGCCTGCAGGAACTCCAGTGCCGCGGCTGCGCGCAGAGCCTCCTCGGTGTCGGCACCGCCGGCGCCGCGGTAACCCCACCAGCAGAAGGCGGGGCGCAGGCGCTGGCCGCCGCTGAGCAGGTCGCTGACGGCCTCCACCAGGGGATCGAGGTCGTCGCTGACGCCGTCGAGGATGTAGCGCTGTGCCGCGATGAAGTCGTCGACGGCCTTCTGCACCCGGGGGCGCAGGTCGTCGGCGTCGAGCGGGGAGGTCACCCCTTGAGCCTAGGGGCAGCGCGGGCACCCGGCATGCCTAGCCGGATGCGCCTCATGGAGCACGCGCTAGGCCCGGCCGATCGACTCGGCGACGATCTCCGCGCTGATGCCCACGAGCGGGAGTCCACCCCCTGGGTGGGAGGACCCGCCGACGAGGTAGAGACCGGGCACGGGGGAGATGTTGGCCGGTCGGAGGAAGGCCGCTCGCGTGCCATTGCTGCTCGATCCATAGATCGAGCCACCTGGCGCACGCACATCGCGCTCGAGGTCGGCCGGTGTGCGGATCTCGCGCCAGAGCAGTCGATCGCGTACGTCGAAGCCGCGCCGTGCCATCACCTCAAGCACATGGTCGGCGTAGGACTCGCGCAGGGAATCCCAGTCCACCGGTCCTTGGCGCGGTGCATTGACGAGCACGAACCACGACTCGTGATCGTCGTCGGGGCGCATGCGCGGATCGTCGGGAGCGCAGACATAGATCGTGGGATCCGCCACGGGCCGGCCGCCGAAGACGGCGTCGAACTCCGCGTCGTAGTCCGCGGGGAACCACACGTTGTGGTGCTGCAGCCCCGGAGTGCGTCCGCGCACGGCGAGGAGCAGTACAAAGCCGGAGAGCGACGGGGTCGCGCGCCGCAGCGTGCGCAGTGGCTTGCGACCGCGCGGATCATCGATCATGTCGGCGTAGAGGTGCTCGGCATCGGAGTTGGCGACGACGATGTCGGCGTCGATGCGCTCACCGTCGGTGAGTTCCACGCCTGTCACACCCGCCGAGTCGGTGATCACCCGGCGCACATCGGCGTCGGTGCGCATGACCACGCCACGCTCCTCGCACCGGGCGATGAGCGCATCCGCCAGGGTGGCGAGCCCGCCGCCGAGGTGCCAGGCGCCGAACTCCTGCTCGACGTAGGGCACGGTCATGAGCGCCGCCGGAGCCTTGCGCGGATCCGATCCCTGGTAGGTCGCATAGCGATCGAGCAGCGTCACCTGGCGCGGATCGCGCAGGTGCTTGCGCCCGAGTCGGCGCAGGCTGGTGAAGGGAGCGACCGCCTTGACCTCGCGCGGATCGGTCGCGAGCTTGATGAGCGTCCCCGCACCTTCGAGCGGCGACTGGATGAAGGGGCGGCGCGTGATGCGCCACACCTCCGCCGCGCGCGCCATGAGACCGCGCCAATCCTCCGCGGCGGCCCCGCCGAGTTGCTGGCCCATGGCCCGGGCAATGCGCGCGGGATCGGTGCCGGGGAGCTCGAGCGTGCTGCCGTCCGCGAAGCGGTAGGCGAATGCCGTGTCGAGCGGCTGGATGTCGACCGACTCCTCGAGACCCTTGCCGGTCTTGAGGAAGAGGTCGCGATAGACGGCAGGGAGGGTGAACAGACTCGGCCCGGTGTCGAAGACGAAGCCGTCGCGCTCGTAGCGCGCGAGTTTGCCGCCGAAGCGCGAGCCCTGCTCGAGTAGTGTGACGTCGTGCCCCTTGACCTTCAGGCGTGCGGCAGCCGCCATGCCGCCCACACCGCCTCCGATCACAACGACGCGAGCCACACCGCCAGCCTAGGGTGCGGCTCCTGGTGGGCTGGACACGCTGCTGTCCGCCTGTCAGCCTGAGCCCGTGACGCGGATGCAGTGTGCGATTCGGCCCGTGGCGAGCCTGGTTCTCGCTGGCGCCCTCGTCGCCTTCGGTGCATCCGGTGCCGTATCCGCTGCGCCGCCCAAGGCGGGAGACCGCTGCCCCAAGGTGGGTGCCGTGGCCAAGGACGCCCAGGGGCGCTCGCTCGTGTGCGTGAAGAGCAAGGGCGGCAAGCTCACCTGGCGCGTGGGCAAGAATCCGGCTCCGCCACCCTCACCCAGCCCTGCGGGTGTGCCGTACCAGTGGTCGGGCTCCTGGGAGCGCGGCTGGCAGCGCGTCGGTACGCCGCCGCCATGCCCGAGCAACCTGTCGAGCGTCTTCGCTTACCTTCCCTTCGACGCGACCGACGTCACGTCGATCCGGCGCCCGGGCTACTCCAATCCGCAGTCCGGCTACAAGCCGCACGGTCACGTGCGCTTCTCGCCGACCGATGCCGACGGGGTCCAGCGCATCGTGGCCCCCGCCGATGGCTGGCTCTACGCCATCGGCCGGTACCAAGAGGCCTACACGCCCGGCAACGATCAGGTCATCCTCGACTTCTTCACCGACTGCGGTGTGATGTGGCGTTTCGATCACCTTCGGGACGGCACGCTCGCTCCTGCGCTGCAGACAGCGGTGGATCGGATTGCACTCCGAGAGGACTCCCGGACGACCCGTGTGACGCCTGTGCGCGTGAAGGCGGGAGATCTGATCGCCACTGCCGTCGGCGCGACGGACTGCGAGGTGGGCAGGCCCCTCTGCATTCCGCCGGGTGGCCCCAACTACTTCGTCGACTTCGGCGTGTACGACCCACGCCAACTCAACGCTGCCGCGCTTGCCAACCCCGCGTATCTGAGGGATGCCCCCATGGAGAGCCTCAAGGGCATCGCCGTGTGCTGGCTCGATCTCTTCCCGGGCTCCCGGAGTGCTCTGAACCGACTGGCCGAGGGCGACTCCGACTACTGCACGGTGCCCTGACTCGGCTCCGCGCTCAGCCGCGTGACCACAGGAAGACGGCGAGCGCGACGCCCGGGGCCGCCCAGACCCAGCCCCAGCGTGCGGTGGCCGCGACGACGGAGTCCCGGTACCCGTAGAGGATCGACAGCTGCGGTGGGAAGAACGCGGGGATGGTGAAGCCGAAGAGCACGAAGGCGATCGCGATCTCCGGTGTCGGTGCGAGCAGGGCCGCGGGCACGAAGAGCAGGATGCGCACGGCGCTGAGCAGGCCCCAGACGCGCATGCCCGGACGCCACGGGATCCGCTGCGAGGGATGCAGGACCGAGCCCACGAAGACGGCGGCGCCGGACAGCGCGAGGATCGGTGCGACCCAGGCGAGCGCGGTGGCGGTCCAGTCAGGAGTCTCCCGCGTGACGTTGAGGATGAGGCCGATGCCGAGTGCGATGACGGGGGCCTGGTCGATCCACGACGTGCGCATGCGCTGGGGCTCGGGGGCATTGCGCCTCAGCACCCAGGTGAAGAAGCCGAAGATGACGATGTAGATGCGATCGACAATCACGGCAAAGACCGCGCCCGGTGCACCAGCGATGACCGTTGCCACAGGGATGACCCAGAAGCCGCCATTGGCATTGGCGGACCATCCGCGTAGCACCGCGCGTCCGGGACGATCCGAGCCGCGCGGGGTGGTCCACCATGCGACCGCCATGATCGCGCATGTGAATCCCGCGGCAAGGAGCGGCCAGGCGAGGTCGGCGATGCCCTCCAGGCGCCACGCGGCGAGGAGGGATACGCCGACGGACACGATGACGATCTGCCAACGGATGACAAGCCGCCAGGCACCGGCCAGGCGCACACTGCGCGAGCTCGCGACCCCGATCGCTGCTCCCAGCACGTAGGCCAGGGCGACGATGAGCCCGGTCATCGCTGAATCACGGCAGCGGCCGCCCCCGCCATGTCAGGGTGCCGGCGCGATGACGGTGCAGCGAGGTGACGATGAGGCCGGCGAAGGCCGCGATCGAGACGGGTTGCAGGGCGATATCGGGCCAGATGCGCTCGCCGGTGCGACGCGCGACGACGTAGCGGCCAAGGACGCCCGCTCCGTAGCCGACGACGCCCCACACGCGAGCGCCTCGACCCGGGCCGACGAGCGCGAAGACGGGTGGTGCGATGTAGGCCAGACCCATCACGGCGACGATCGCGTACGCGACCGGTGACGGCTGCACCGCCGACCACACGGACTTCGTATAGCCGTCGTAGATCTCCGACCACGAGGTGTACATGCGACACGATGCCACCGCGCTGCCGTCGGCGGGAGCGCCCCGGAAGCCGGCACGCTTGAGTGCCCGCAGGATGCCGACGTCCTCGAGGATCATGTCGGAGACGACCGCATGCCCGCCGCTGATGCGATAGGCGCGCGCATCGACGACGAGGAACTGTCCGACCGCCGCCGCCATGGAGGGGTAGTGGCTGCGCTCGGCGATGCGGATCGGCAGTGCTGTCGCCCAGGACCAGACGACAAGAGGTTGCATGATGCGCTCGGCGCGCGTGATCGCCACCTGGCGTGGGTAGGGGGAGAGGAGGTCGAGGCCGCCCTCGCGCATGTGGTGGATCGTTGACGCGACCGCGCGCGCGCTGAGTTGCACGTCGGCATCGACGAAGACGAGTACGTCGCCGGTGGCCTCCTGGGCGAGGCGATGGCACGCCCAGGACTTGCCCAGCCACCCACTGGGGGGCAGGTCGTCGGGACCGTCGATGACCTTGACGCGAGGATCGGATCCGACCACCTGGCGGATGACATCGCCGGTGCCATCGGTCGAGCCGTCGTCGAGGATGAGGATCTCGAGGTCGGGCAGACCCTCCTGGGCGAGCAGCGAACGCAGGGTCGGTGTGATCCGCTCGGCCTCATCGCGCGCGGGGAGCAGGATCGAGACGCGTTCGGCGACATTGACGCTCTCATCGCGCGGGCGTCGGATCATGCGCATGTTGATCGCTGCGTGAGCGGTGAGCGCAGCTGCGGTGATCGCGCCGGATGCCGCTACCGCGCGCGCGAGGCTGCGCATTTTCATGGCCGCCCCGTCCTCACAGGTGCACCGGTCTCAT
This sequence comes from uncultured Actinomyces sp., assembly GCA_964560615.1. Taxonomy (GTDB): domain Bacteria; phylum Actinomycetota; class Actinomycetes; order S36-B12; family S36-B12; genus Mxb001. Next base: position 1,522 of record CAZLMT010000067.1, on the reverse strand, counting down.
GGCCTGCGCGTCCACGAGATCCAGGCCCAGGGGATGACGATGGCGCCCATGATGATCCCGCCCCACAGGGCGACCCAAGGACGGCCGAAGAAGACCGCGTTGCCGAGCACGTTGGAGAAGTAGACCCAGGCCAGCATGAGCGTCGGCACGCCGTCACCGGTGGCTTTGCGCGCGGGCAGGCGTGAGAGCAGCGTCATGATGATGAGGGCCGTGATGATCCAGCCGACGTAGTTGGTCAGCGGGATCCCAGGGATGCCTGGGAGTCCGGGATCGGGCGACTCCCAGGTCCAGTGGCCCTCGCCGACCATCTGCGGGTCGAGGAAGAGATCCCATGCGGCCAGGAGCCATGCGCCGAAGATCACGACCCCGGCCCGCGTGCGCGAGATGCGCTGAGCCGCGAGCAGCGCGGGGTAGGCCATCATCGCCCAGGCCATCATCACGATGATCGGTACGCCGATGACCGTGGGTCCCAGCGTGTCGTTGTAGGCGTAACTGCCGAAGGGGAAACCTGTCGCGACGCCCACGGCCTCCATCGCCCCGCCGACACCGGCGGCGATCGCGACGTAGCCGAGGGCCCACGCCCAGCCGCGAGTGAGCCATGCGTGGCTGACGGAGGCGAGGAAGAAACTCACGACCGTCGCGATGGTGAGGAAGTCGCGCGCCGGCTCGGCGAGCAGCCAGATGATCTGGCCGCCGATCGTGATGCCGGCGAAGAGCCAGGGCAGCCACTGCCAGCTCACGGGCAGGCGTCGGCCTTCGGAGTGAGGGCCTTGATAGACGCGGATGCTCATGTGCCTGTGCCCGGCGCACTCGCTGCCTGCGCCGCTGTTTCGCGCACGAGGGTCGTCGTCACGATCGGCACATCCCACATCGGTGCGTGACCGCAGTTCCAGAGCACCTCCCAGCGGGAGTGTCCCGGTGCGAGGTCCCGCTGCTGGAAGCGCGGTGCGGGCAGGAGACGGTCGTTGTCGCCGAAGGCGATGGTGACGGGCACGTCGGCGGGGATCGACTCCGCGCGATCGAAGCGGCGGTGCAGGGCCCCATCGTGGGCCTGCTCGAATCCCCGGGCGTCCGCCTGGGCGTAGGCGGCGTCCACGGCGACCCGGAAGGGGACCGACGCGGTGCGCTCGGAGCCGGTGCGGACCAGTGCCCGGCGCAGTGGGCCGACGCGCATCATCGCTGGAATGACGCGCCTCGTGGCGATGGCTGCTCGCCGGTTGAACTGGATCGCCCCCATCGGCTCGTGGATCGGCTCCCACAGCCCGGCGGGGCAGAGCGCGGTGACGCTCAACGCGTAGCCATCCGCGGCCGCTTCGAGTGCCGTCCACCCACCCAGTGAGTTGCCGACGAGGTGTGCGCGGTCGATGTCGCGCTGGGCGAGGAAGGCGCCGACAGCGCGCGCCATCTCGGTGGCGGGTGTCTCGATCTGTCCCGGGATCGGATCGGAGTCCCCGTGGCCCGGCAGGTCCACGGCGTACACCGTGAAGTCGCGCGCGAGGTCGTCGACGACGAGATCCCAGCA
>CAZLMT010000066.1:0-13012 GCA_964560615.1 uncultured Actinomyces sp. | reverse complement strand
TGAGGAACTGCGATCCCATGTTGGACGTGAGGATCAAGATCGTGTTGCGGAAGTCCACCGTGCGACCCTGGCCGTCGGTGAGGCGACCATCGTCGAGCACCTGCAGCAGGATGTCGAAGACCTCGGGATTGGCCTTCTCGACCTCGTCGAGCAGGACGACGGAGTAGGGGCGACGGCGCACCGCCTCGGTGAGTTGGCCACCCTCCTCGTATCCGACGTAGCCGGGAGGCGCACCGACCAGGCGGGCCACCGAGTGCTTCTCGGAGTACTCGCTCATGTCGATGCGGATCATCGCCTTCTCGTCGTCGAAGAGGAATTCCGCGAGCGCCTTGGCGAGCTCGGTCTTGCCCACGCCGGTGGGGCCGAGGAAGAGGAAGGAGCCGGTGGGTCGATTCGGGTCGGCGATGCCCGCTCGCGCACGGCGTACGGCGTCGCTCACCTCGCGCACCGCCTCGGGCTGGCCGACGACGCGCTTGTCGAGGTAGTCCTCCATGCGCAGGAGCTTCTCGCTCTCGCCCTCGAGCAGGCGACCGGCGGGGATGCCGGTCCATGCCTCCACCACCTCGGCGATGTCGTCGGCGGTGACCTCCTCCTGCACCATCGTCGACTCGCGCGCCATGGTCTCGGCGGTCACGCGCGCGAGCTCCTCCTCGAAGGTCGGGATCTCGGCGTAGAGCAACTTGGATGCCTGCTCGAAGTCACCGGAGCGCTGGGCCTTCTCGGCCACAGCGCGCAGGTCGTCGATGAGCACCTTGAGCTCGCCAATGCGATCGAGGCCGGCCTTGTCGGCGATCTCCGCGCGGATGCGCTCGAGGCGCTCCTTGGATGCGTCGTCGGTCTCCTTGGCGACCGCCATCTCCTCCATGCGCAGGCGGTCGACCTGGCGCTGGAGCACGTCGATTTCGACCGGCGATGAGTCGATCTCCATGCGCAGGCGCGCAGCGGCCTCATCCATGAGGTCGATGGCCTTGTCGGGGAGGAAGCGCTGGGTGATGTAGCGATCCGATAGGGATGCGGCGGCGATGAGAGCGGAGTCGTTGATCGCGACCTTGTGGTGCGCCTCGTACTTCTCCTTGATACCGCGCAGGATGGAGATAGTGTCCTCGACGCTCGGCTGGCCGACGAAGACCTGCTGGAAGCGACGCTCGAGAGCGGGATCCTTCTCGATGTACTCGCGGTACTCGTCGAGCGTGGTCGCGCCAATCATGCGCAGTTCCCCACGCGCCAGCATGGGCTTGAGCATGTTGCCGGCGTCCATCGCAGAGTCGCCTCCCGCGCCCGCTCCGACCACGGTGTGCAACTCGTCGATGAAGGTGACGACCTGGCCGTCGCTTTCCTTGATCTCGTCGAGCACCGCCTTGAGGCGCTCCTCGAACTCGCCGCGATACTTCGCACCGGCCACCATGGCACCGAGGTCGAGCGCGATGAGGGTCTTGCCCTGGAGTGACGTGGGCACGTCGCCCTCGACGATGCGGCGGGCGAGGCCTTCGACGACGGCCGTCTTGCCGACGCCCGGCTCGCCGATGAGCACGGGGTTGTTCTTTGTACGCCGTGACAGGACCTGGATGGTGCGACGGATCTCCTCGTCGCGGCCGATGACGGGATCGATCTTGCCCTCGCGCGCACGCGCGGTGAGGTCGACGCCGTACTTCTCCAGCGCCTGGAAGGTGCCCTCGGGATCGGGACTGGTCACGCGTGCTCCTCCTCGCATTTCCTGCAGTGCGGCCATGAGCGCATCCGGTGTGGCGCCCGCCTGATCGAGTCGCTCGCGCACGCCCGGCTCCTTGGCCAGGGCGACGAGCAAGTGCTCCGTGCTGACGTATTCGTCACCGCGCTCCTGGGCCAGCTCCTGCGCGGTGTTGACCACTGCGTAGGACTGCTGGCTGAGCTGGGGTGCGGACACGGAGGAGCCACTGGCGCTGGGCAGTGCGTCGACAGCCGCCCGCACCTCGGCGGTGAGTGCCTTCACATCAACGCCGACGGCGTCAAGCAACGCCTTGGCGATGCCCTCGCCCTGCTGGAGCAGTGAGTCGAGGATGTGCAGCGGCTCCACCTGGGCGTTGCCCTTGGCGGCGGCGATACGCACCGCGGCACCCAGGGCGTCCTGGGCCTTGGTGGTGAACTTGATGTCCATCGTTCTCTTCCTGTGGTTCTTCTGCGGGACTCAGGCGCCGCGTCGGCGCGGGGGACGATAGAGCACGAGTGCGGTCGAGCGCTTCTCGGCGGCGTAGGTCTCGACCTGGTCGCGCAGGCGATCGACCTCGGCCTGCAAGTCGAGCAGGCGACGGATGCCTTCGAGGCTGATGCCGGCCGCTGAGAGATCAGCGACCTCACGCAAGCGCTCGACATCGCGCGCGGAGTAGAGGCGATTGCGGCCATTGACGCGTTGCGGGCACACCAGCCCGAGGCGGTCGTACTGACGCAGTGTCTGCGGATGCATCTCGGCCAGTTCCGCGGCGACGGAGATGGCGTAGACGGGGCGGGTGTCGTCCATCATGACCCCTGAGCCGCCTCGAGCAGCGCCTGACGCGGATCCTCACCCTTGGTCGTCTCGGCGAAGCGCTCGAGGGCCTCCCGTGCCTCGTCGTTGAGACCGGCGGGCACCTGCACGTCGATGCTGGCCAGCAGGTCGCCCTTGGTGCCGTCCTTGCGCGTGACGCCCTTGCCGCGCACCCGGAAGGTGCGGCCATTGGACGTGCCGGCAGGAATCTTCAAGGTGACCGTGCCTCCACCGGGGACGGGCACAGCCACCTGACTGCCGAGCGCTGCCTCAGCGAAGGTGACAGGCACGGTCACGGTGAGGTTGTCGCCCTTGCGCCCGAAGACCGGGTGCGGCGTCACGTGGACGACGACGTAGAGATCGCCGTTGGGACCGCCACGCTCACCGGGTGCGCCCTTGCCCTTGAGCCGGATGCGCGCGCCGTCCTTGACGCCCGCGGGGATGCGCGACTGCACCGTGCGCGTGCTGACGCCGCGGCCGGAGCCGCGGCAACTCGTGCACGGATCGTCGACGATGAGGCCACGACCGGCACAGGAGGTGCACGGCTCGGCGAAGGCGAAGCCACCCGCATTGCGCGTGGTCTGCCCGCTGCCCTGGCAGGTGGGGCACACACGTGGCACGGTCCCCGCGCGAGCCCCCGTGCCCTTGCAGCTGTCGCAGGCAGCGTCACTGGCGAGGCGAAGCGGCACGGTCACGCCCTCGAGCGCGTCGTTGAAGCCGAGCGTGATCTCGCTCTCGACGTCCTGGCCTCGTCGTGGCGCCTGGGCGCGTCGCCCGCCACCGCCGCGACCGCGGGTGAAGATATTGCCGAGGATGTCACCGAGGCCGCCCTCATCCGCGCCGAAGACGTCACCGAAGTCGTACGTCGATCCGCCACCGAAGCCACCGCCCCCGTAGCCGCCGGATCTGCCGTAGCCCCCGCCGCCGCTCGCGAAGAGCGTGCGGGCCTCGTCGTACTCGGCACGCTTCTTGTCGTCGGACAAGACGTCGTACGCCTCCGAGACCTCCTTGAAGCGCTCCTCCGCCTTCGGGTTGTCCGGGTTCTTGTCCGGGTGCAACTCACGCGCGAGCTTGCGGTACTTCTTCTTGATCTCGTCGGCGGGGGCGCCCTTGTCCACGCCGAGGACCTTGTAGAAGTCCTTCTCCAGCCAGTCCTTGTTCATCCTGCCTCGTCTGTGTTAGCTCATGCGTCCGCGACGGCGACGCGCGCGGGCCGCAGTACGCGCCCTGCGTGGCGGTAGCCGCGCTGGTAGACCGATGTGACGATCGGCCCGTCGAGACCTTCGCGGGTCTCGCTCGTGAGTGCCTCGTGGATTGCGGGGTCGAAGGGCTCGTCAGCGACGCCGTACATCTCCAGGCCGAGCTTCGCGCACGTCACCTCGAGTGCCTCGCCGACGGTCTTGAATGCTCCTTCGAGCTCGCCGTGCTCGCGTGCACGCGCGACGTCGTCGAGGATGGGCAGCAACTCGGTGAGCACACCCCCGACTGTCACGTCGCGAGCGATCTCGCGATCACGCTCGACGCGCTTGCGATAGTTGGCGTATTCGGCATGCACCCGGCGGAGGTCATCGGTGAGCTCAGAGACCTTGGCGTCCGCGGCCGTGAGATCGGCCTCGATCAACGCCTCGTCTGCCTGGGTCCCCGAGGCTGCGGGAGCAGTCGCCTGCTCCCGCACCTCGTAGGTCTCCGGGTCGATGCGCCTGCGGTCGTTGACGCGGACGCCCTCCTCGGGGTGCTCCTGCTCGCTCACTTCGCCTCGTTGGCGTCGTCGTCGACGATCTCTGCGTCGACCACGTCGTCCTCGGACATGTCAGCGGCGCCATCAGCCGTCGCGTCGCCCCCGCCGGCCTGCTGGGCCGTGGCGTACATCGCGGCACCGAGCGTCTGGCTCGCCTGCGCGACCTTGTCCGTCGCGGCCTTCATGCCCGGGATGTCGTTGGCCTCGATGGCCTTCTTGAGCTCGGCAAGCGGCTCGTCAACATTCGCCTTGGCATCCGCCGGGATCTTGTCGGCGTTGTCAGCGAGGAACTTCTCGGTCTGGTAGACCAGCGCCTCGGCGGTGTTCTTGACCTCGATCTCCTCGCGGAGCTTCTTGTCGGCTTCGGCGTTGGCCTCGGCCTCGCGCATCATGCGATCGATCTCCTCCTTGGGCAGCGCACTGCCACCGGAGATGGTCATCGACTGCTCCTTGCCCGTGGCCATGTCCTTGGCCGAGACGTGGACGATTCCGTTGGCATCGATGTCGAAGGTGACCTCGACCTGCGGCACGCCGCGCGGCGCCGGCGGCAGGCCGGTGAGCTCGAAGGTGCCGAGGCGCTTGTTGTAGGCCGCCATCTCGCGCTCGCCCTGGTAGACCTGGATGAGCACGCTCGGCTGGTTGTCGTCAGCCGTGGTGAAGACCTCGCTGCGCTTGGTCGGGATGGTCGTGTTGCGCTCGATGAGCTTGGTCATCACGCCGCCCTTGGTCTCGATGCCGAGGGAGAGCGGGGTGACGTCGAGGAGCAGCACGTCCTTGACCTCGCCCTTGAGCACGCCGGCCTGGAGTGCAGCACCGATGGCGACGACCTCATCGGGATTGACGCCCTTGTTGGGATCCTTGCCCGTGATGGACTTCACGACCTCGGCCACCGCGGGCATGCGGGTCGAACCGCCGACGAGGACGACCTGGTCGATGTCCTCGACCTTGATGCCGGCGTCCTTGATGACAGCCTCGACCGGCGACTTTGTGCGGTCCAGGAGATCGGAGGTCATCTGCTCGAACTGCGCGCGCGTGAGGGTCTCCTCCAGGTGGAGCGGGCCCTCGGCGCTGGCGGTGATGTAGGGGAGGTTGATCGAGGTCTGCATCGAACTCGACAGCTCGATCTTGGCCTTCTCAGCCGCCTCGCGCAGACGCTGCATGGCCATCTTGTCCTTGGACAGGTCGACGCCGTGCGCGTTCTTGAAGTTGGTGACCATCCACTCGACGACCTTGTCGTCCCAGTCATCGCCGCCGAGGTTGTTGTCACCACTGGTGGCCTTGACCTCGACCACGCCGTCGCCGATCTCCAGGAGGGACACGTCGAAGGTGCCACCACCGAGGTCGAAGACGAGGATCGTCTGCTCCTTGTCGCCCTTGTCGAGGCCGTAGGCCAGGGCGGCGGAGGTGGGCTCGTTGATGATGCGCAGGACATTGAGGCCCGCGATCTCGCCGGCCTCCTTGGTGGCCTGGCGCTGCGAGTCGTTGAAGTAGGCAGGCACCGTGATGACGGCGTCAGAGACCGTGTCACCGAGGTAGGCCTCGGCATCGCGCTTGAGCTTCATGAGCACGCGCGCGCTGATCTCCTGCGGGGTGTAGGCCTTGCCGTCGATGTCGGTGGTCCAGTTGGTGCCCATGTGGCGCTTGACCGAACGGATCGTGCGATCGACGTTGGTCACCGCCTGGCGCTTGGCCACCTCTCCGACGAGGACTTCGCCGTTCTTGGCGAAAGCGACGACCGAGGGGGTCGTGCGCGCGCCTTCGGCGTTGGTGATGACGACGGGGTCTCCGCCCTCAAGGACGGACACGACGGAGTTGGTCGTGCCCAGGTCGATGCCGACTGCTCGGGCCATCAGGAGTTCCTTCTTTCTGTGGTTTCTGCTGCTGGTTGCTCTGTTGCTAGGTCTGTTCCGCCGGACCCGGGGCCTCTGAGCCTTCATCGGCTGGGCCGAATCCGGATCCGTGCGGACCTCTAGTATGCCGACTCAGATACTATGAGTCAAATCGACTCATATCCGGTCTTCAAGGGGTCCTCCACGAGGGGATTCCGGTGCAGGGGCACTCCGCGCCCGCCCCGCCCCTTCCCATTTCTCCCGCTTAGCGGGACAACCGCCCCAATTCGGCCCCTGCGCGGCCGACCTCGGCCAGTTGTCCCCCGGGGAACCTCACCCCACGGGCCCTCACCCCACGGGGAACCTCACCCCACGGGCCCTCACCCCACGGGCCCTCACCCCACGGGGCAGCGCCTCAGCAGGTGTGGGACTTGATGGCCGTGGCGTGGTCTACCGGGTGGGTGCCCGCGGCCTCGACGGCCTGGATCTGGGTCATGAAGGCGTCCAGGTCAATCTTGCGGCCCCCGCGCCAGGTGCCCTGCACCTTCACCTGCGACGCGAGTTTCAGCGGATCCGCGAGGTAGGGGTCCATGGAGAGCTCGACCAGGTCGGCGTACTTGCCCTCGGCCAGGGATCCGATCTCGTCATCACGATGGAGCATGTACGCCGCTCCGATGGTCTCGGCCTTGAGTGCGTCGTCGATGCCGATGATCTGGTTGGCGCCATGCACCTGGCCCGTGTCCGTGGTGCGCGTGATCGCCGTCTGGATATTGAGCAGGGGAATGCGCGGGCTCACCGGTCCGCCGTTGCGGAAGGACAGGTGCGCCCCGGCGCGCACGGCGTCACCCCATCGCATCCACTGGGAGCCGATCTCCGGGGGGAACATCGTCCCGTCCAGGAGATCGCCCCAGTAGATGTACTGGAAGGGACCGAGGGAAATGGTGACTCCCATGGCGACCGCGCGCTCGAACTGATCGCCGCGACATCCGCCGCAGTGCTCGACTCGCCAGCGATGGTCGGTGCCCATGAGGTTGTTGTCGACCAACGCCTCCTCGTAGGCATCGAGAACGATGTCGAGCCCAACATCGCCGTTGACATGGAAGGCCATCTGCCAGCCCATGGGGGCGTACTTCGCGAGAAGGGCATCCAGCTCGACGCGTGTGTAGTTCATCATCGAGGTGCCGCCGGGACCCAGCGGGATCTCGGCCTTCTGCACCGCGGGGGTGTCGAGATACGGGAACGACGATGCGATCGAGCCCACCCAGGGCGAGCCGTCGGCCCAGAGCTTGACGCCCTGCTTACGCAGCATCGCGGGGTCGGGTGAATCCACCTGTACGCCGGCATCGGAGTCGATCGCCATGTGGTAGAGCGACATGCGCACCGGGGAGTCGGGCTGCGTCGTGAGCGCCTCGTATCCCTTGAGCATGTTGGTCGCGTAGGTCATCTCCGACGTTGCGGTGATGCCGAAGCCGGCCATGTACTGCATCCACTTCGCAGCCGACTCCAACGGATGCGGCACAGCATCCTTCACGGTCGGCAAGGCCGCCTCAAGGAGCGCGGCTGTCTCGTAGGCGATGCCGTTGGAGGTGCCGTCTGCATTGCGGCCAAAATGCGCGCCCGGCGGATTGGGCGGCGGCTTGCCGTCGGCCCACTTGTTGAAGGCGATCACGGCGGAGTTGAAGTAGGCCATGTGACCCGAGTTGTCGAGGACGACGGCACGTCGAGTGGGAAAGAACGCGTCGAGGTCCGTATTCGTCGGCATCTCAGCCTGCTGGAGCAGGCGGTCAAGACCCTGGAAGACCACCGGCTGATCAGGCGGGAGTTCGGCGTTGACCTTGGTCCACAGCGCCTGGACATCGCTGATATTCGGATAGCCCATGTACGGCGCAATCCAGTAGGACGGCGACTGCGTGATCATTCCGCCGAGCATCGGGTGGCTGTGCGCCTCGATGAACCCGGGCATGAGCACGGTGCTGCCGAGATCGGTCACCGCAACGCCAGGAGCCGCCGCCTGGCACTGGGCCACCGTGCCTACGGCGAGGATCTTGCCGGTCGTGTCGTCGAAGGCAATCGCCTCGGCGCGAGGGTTGGCCTCGTCCATGGTGATGATCGAGTCGGCCTTGAGGATCGTGGTGGTCATCCGCGCTCCGGGAATCGTGGGAAGGGGTCTAGACCGTGGTGGCCGAGACTCCACCGCTCGTGGCGAAGGCGATGGACCGCGACGACGTGAAGTCTGTCGTTGCGAGATCGATGGCGAACCACTGCGGGTCGGTGAAGGTGTTGTAGAGGTAGCGGTTGCCCGTGAGATTGCACACCGTCGACCAGATGGTGAGCTCGGGAGTCATCCCGCTCGGGTACGCCGGCTCCATCACCGTGCCCGGCACGATGTCGAAGTTGTGCAGGACGCGGATGCTCTGCAACTCCGCATCTTGGGAGGACGCCGGCTCGGGTGCGAAGCGCACGTAGGTGAGCGCGCGAATGAAGCGCGCGGGCGCCGTGCCGTCTCCGGGAATCCCACGGAAGCCCTGACCCTGCGCGAACGGTGCGAACGTCGTGCCATTGATCTCGATGGGTGCGGGATTGTCCGGGCTGAGGCTGAGGTAGTTGGTGACATTGGTGAGATGCCAGTCGATGTAGGGCGAATTCGTCGCCACCCGCACGGGGTTGTCCGTGATGCGCATGCCGTCGGGGTGGAACTCCACGACCGCGCAGGAGTCCTTGTCGTGCAGGATCAGGTGCAGGGGCAGCGGGATCGGGATCTGCTTCGGCTGCACGTTGACCACATTGCAGGTCGCAGCCGCGGCCTTGGCCTCGGCGACCGTCGAGCACGTGCCGAGAACGAAGGCGATCACATCAAGGATGCCGATGTCGGAGCCGTCGCCCTTGGGTGCGTAGTACGTCGCGTGACCGGGCATGTAGAGCAGGTGCGCCGAGAGACCCGCGTTGTTCATGCCGTCGGCGTACCACTGGGGGTTGTCGAACGCCGACATGCCGACCACGCCGTACGTCGCCTGCCAGGTCTTGCCGTTGGGCACGAGGGTGCACTCGCCCTTCAGGTCGCTCGCGGCGACCCCGAGCTGCCAGGGGATCTCGTTGGGGAACTCCATCGTCCTCCCGACACACGCGGTGCCGTCCTTGGCGGTGGGGTAGGCGAAGTTGGTGCACATGGCGACGGCTCCTTAGTCGAGAACGTGCGCCGAGAATAGGGGCGCGAGCCCCCAGCCCTACGGGGCGACTGCGGAATTCATCAGTCGGACACCCGTCGGCCACGGCTCGTCCCCTACGGTCGCCCCACACCGGATGAGAGGTCTCCCATGTCCGCTGCACCAAGCCCCGCGGGCGGAACCCCGGCAAGCGCCCCGGCGCCCCAGGAGAATCCCGTCAAGAAGCCCTTGCTCGCCCTCGCCTTTCTGGGAGTCGTCGCCGCTCTTCAGGGGTCCGACCCCAACATCGCTGCGACGGCACTGGTCGGTGCGGCGCGCGGGTTGGACATGGGCAGCACCTCCCTAGCCGCGAGCATCTCCACGCTGGCGCTCGCCGCGACCGCGATCTCCACGGGTCTGCTCGCCGACTCCTTCGGGCGCCGCAAGGTACTGCAGATAGCACTCATCGTCACGATCATTGGCGACCTCATCGTCTTCCTCGCACCCGACACCGCGATCTATCTGCTCGGCCGCGTCATCGCCGGTATCGGACTGGGTGCGGTCTACGGTGCGGCGTTCGCATACATCCGAGCAGCAGCGAAGCCGGGCAAGCTCGCTGCAGCGATGGGCACCTTCACCGCCGTACTCATGGTGGCCACGATGGTCTTCACCTTCGTCGGCGGAGCGCTCTCATCGCTGGAGTGGCGCACCGCATTCCTCGTCATCCCGGTCGCCTGCGCCATCTGCTTCTTCATCGTGCCGATCCTGCTGCCGAAGGAGCCGCGCCTCAAACTGCCGAGCAAGGACCTTCTCGGCCAGGTGCTCCTGGGTGTGGGCATCATCGCGCTCCTCGGGGGCATCGGGGAACTCGGCAAGAGCCTCACGAGCCCCGTCGCGCTGGGAGGGATCGCCGTCGGCCTCATCCTGCTGATCGCATGGGTCGTCTGGGAGGCGCGCAACCCGAATCGATTCTTCCCGGTGAGCCTGCTCAAGAATCCGATCTTCCTCGCCGCCATGGTCGCCGGATTCATCTACAACTTCGGCAATGCCATCGTCTTCCTGCAGCTCACCAACCTCTGGCAGTACGTGAACGGCCTGAAGACGCTCGAAGTTTCCATATGGCAGCTGCCCCTACTCCTTGCCGGGATCATTGCGGGACTCGTCACCGGGCGCCTCATGTCATCAGGCAAGCTGACGTCGCGCGCGGTCCTGCTCTTGGGTGGCACGGTCACCGCAGTCGGTCTCGTGCTCCTCGCGCTCACGCACTCGAGCACATCCTTCTGGCTCTTCTTCCCGGGTGAGTTCCTCGTCGGTGCCGGGGTTGTCATCGCGGCCGTGCCCTATGGATCGCTCATCCTCCAGGAGGCGCCGGCAAAGTACTTCGGGCCCGTATCGAGCTCCCGCCTCACGATCGGGCAGTTCTTCTACGCCCTGGGCTTCGCTGCCTCGACCATCGTCATCGACAAACTCACCTTCGGTGGCACGACAGCCAAGCTCGAGGCTGCCGGAGTCCCCGCGACCCAGGTCGGCACGGGGCTCGATGCCGTGACGACCTACGCCGCGCAGAGCACCGCACCTACAACTTCTCTAGGCAAGGAAGCCCTAGCAGACGCCACGGCGTCGTACGGCGTCGCCTTCGCCACGATGATGTACATCACCGCCGTGCTCGTGCTCCTCGCTGGCATCCTCGGCTACGTCCTGCTTAAGCGGGCAGGTGCCGACGCCGACAAGGGCACCCCGGAGTCGGTGACGCACCCCGCCCCCAGCACGTCCTCTGGCTGACGCCGTTCCCGGCGGGGGCTACTGACCGGTAGTAGCCTGCCGCCATGGAGACCCTCGACGTCGTCCGGATCGTCCTCGGGACGGCCATCATCGTGGTGGCGGCCATCTTCGCGACCCGCCGCATCCTCTTCCTCCAGAGCATGATCCGCTCCGGCCAGCCCGCGGTCGGCCGGACCAGTCACGTGGGCAAACGGGCTGAGCTTGAGGGCACCCAGGTGCTGGGCCAAAAGAAGCTGCTGCAGTGGGCGATCCCCGGCATCGCGCACGTCTTCGCCTTCTGGGGATTCCTCGTGCTGGGCATCACCGTGGTCGAGGCGATCGCCGAGGTCTACATCGAGAACTTCTGGTTCCCCATCATCGGCACCTGGCCGATCGTGCTCTTCCTCGAGGATCTCTTCGTCCTGCTCGTCTTCGTCGGCATCGTGATGTTCGCGATCATCCGACTGCTCAACAACCCCGCTAAGGAGGGGCGCGCGTCACGCTTCTTCGGGTCGCACACCGGCGCAGCGTGGATCGTGCTGCTCATGATCTTCAACGTCCTGTGGACGCTGGAGCTCTACCGCGGCGCCAAGCTCGCGATCTACGGCCAGCTCCCCGGCGCCTTCTTCTCGAACTGGATCGCCGGGCTCATGGAGCCACTCGGCGTACCCACGCTCGAGGTAGTGGAGTTCTTCGGCGTCATCCTGCACATCAGCGTGATCCTCGGCTTCCTGCTGATCGTGCTCTATTCCAAGCATCTCCACATCGGCCTCGCGCCCGTCAACGTGGCCTTCTCGCGTCTGCCCAATGGGCTCGGGCCGCTCCTGCCGATGTACTCCGGTGGCAAGCCGATTGACTTCGAGGACCCGGCCGACGATGCGACGTTTGGCGTGGGGCGGATCGAGGACTTCACGTGGAAGGACACCCTCGACTTCGCGACCTGCACCGAGTGCGGCCGCTGCCAGTCGCAGTGCCCCGCGTGGGCCACGGGCAAGCCGCTCAGCCCCAAGCTCATGATCATGAACCTGCGCGAGGCGTCCTTCGCCAAGGCGCCCTATGTCTTGGCCGCGCAGAAGGCCAATGACGGCACCAACCCACCCATCGGTGAGGTCGACGAGGCGGTCCTGGCGACGATGCCGCAGTCGGTCAAGGATGCTGTGGAGCGTCCGCTCGTCGGGCCGCGTGACGGCATCGCGCACCAGGACACCGACGGCTACGACGCCTCGGGCCATCGCGACCAGTCCGGCCCGGTCATCGACGAGGACGCGCTGTGGTCGTGCACCACCTGCGGAGCATGCGTCTACCAGTGCCCTGTCGACATCGAGCACATCGACCACTTCCTCGACATGCGCCGCTACCAGGTGATGATCGATACGTCGTTCCCCGCCGAGCTCAACGGCATGTTCAAGAACGTCGAGAGCAAGGGCAATCCGTGGGGCATGAACGCCTCACAGCGCAATGCCTGGATCGAGGAGGTCGACTTCGAGGTCCGCGTCTTCGGCATGGACGGCGAGGAGCAGATCCCCGACGACGTGGAGTACCTCTTCTGGGTCGGCTGCGCCGGAGCCTTCGAGGACCGCGCCAAGGCCACCACCAAGGCGGTCGCGGAGCTGCTCACCATCGCGGGCGTCAACTTCATGGTGCTGGGCGAAGGCGAGACCTGCAATGGCGATCCCGCTCGTCGAGCGGGCAATGAGTTCCTCTTCCAGATGCAGGCGATGCAAAACGTCGAGGTCCTCAACGAGATCAAGGCCAAGAAGATCGTCGTCACCTGCCCCCACTGCCTCAACACCCTCGGCCGGGAGTACCCCCAGGTCGGTGGCAACTACGAGGTCGTGCACCACTCGCAGCTTCTCGCAACGCTGGTGCAGGAGGGCCGCCTCACTCCCGTCACTCCGCCGGAGTCGGGCGTCAAGGAGAAGGTGACCTACCACGACCCCTGCTACCTCGGCCGTCACAACAACGTCTACGTCCCGCCGCGCGATCTCATTCAGCGCGTGCCCGGCGTCGAGCTCGTCGAGATGGAGCGCAGCGGGCCGAC
>CAZLMT010000065.1:9595-13335 GCA_964560615.1 uncultured Actinomyces sp. | reverse complement strand
GCCGCGTCGAATGCCGCGACTCGTGCGATTGCGGAGCACTACGACTGTCGCGTCGTGGATTTCTGGGGCTGTGCCGTTTTCGACGACGACAGATACTGGGATGAGGATCGCCTGCACCTGTCGCCCGCCGGCCACGAGCTCGCCGCCCGAGCGGCGCTGGCGACCCTGGGGCTCCGCGATGGTGCGTGGCGGACGCCCTTGCCAGCCCCACCGCCCGCGGCGCCCCTGCGTCGAGCTCGTGGGCACGCGGCATGGGTGGGCCGCCACTTCGGGCCCTGGCTGGGCCGCCGCCTGCGGGGGCAGAGCTCCGGGGACGGGATCGTGGCGAAGCGCCCCGGCTGGGAATCCCCACCTCCGGATGCGTACGCGAGCAAGCACCCCTAGACTCACCGGCATAGAAGGGGAGTACCCCCTCGCCGTGGGTTCGTCATCACGGGGCCGCCGCGGCCCCCGGGCCCATGGGTCGGTCTCACCAGACCGGCGGCGGGAGACCTTCGGTCGCGAGTCCGCTCGCCCGGAGGAACCATGCCTACGCATCTTGCCGACGATCCCCGCCCCACCGCGCGTGTCACTCCTGCGCTGACCGAGGAGGGTCGCCGGGCCCTCGAGGAGCGCATGGAGCGCTTGCGCACTGACGTCCTCGATCCTCTCCGCCCCCACCTCATCGGTCCGGAGCGTGATGAGCGCGATGTGGCGGAGTTCGAGCGAGCGCTCGCGGAGATCGAGCGGCTCCAGGCCGTGATCGCTGCGTCCGTCGAACTCCCCACGCCCCCCACCGGCAAGCGCGCGCGCGTGGCACCCGGTGCCCTCGTAGAGATCCGCGACGCTTCCGGGGACAAGGTCCGCGTGCGGCCCGTGCACCCGGAGGAAGCCACGATCGACGACGAGCGAATCTCGTGGGATTCGCCTCTTGGCTCGGCACTCCTGGGCGCAGCCGTCGGTGATCGTCTCGAGGTGCCCTCGCCTCGCGGATCGTGGTCCTGCGAAGTCGTGCGCATCACCCGCTGAGGGTCCGCCGTCCACAGGGCGTCATCCATCCACAGGGCACCACGCGCCCCTTCCCGGCGGCAGCCGGGATCCCCAGGGTGTGGCCATGTCCCTTTCCCACGCGCCGCTGCGCACCGCTGCTGACATCGTCCTTGCTGCACCGCTCATGCTCGGCTACTGGCCGCATGGGTCGGCGTGCGCGATCGTCGTCGACCGTGACGATCGCGTCCTGCTCATCATGCGCTGGGAGCAGGACGGCGATGTCGTCCTGCCGCCCCTGCGACACTTCGGTCTCGCGGGTACCCGACCCACCACCGTCCACCTGGTGGTCTTCGTGCCGCCCGGCACAGCGGATCCGGCCCCGTGGCTACGCGCATCGCAGGCCCTCGCCAGCACCGGAGTGCCTACCGGCGAGGTCCTGCTGGCTCGACTCGATGGCGGTGACGTCGCGTGGTCTGCTGCGGGGAGTTAGGCACGCAGGTCAACAGGGAGCAGATCATCACGGAGGCGGAGGTGTCGGCCACCGCACGCCGCTGGGGGCTCGGCACATGGCGGCCGAGTCGAGAGGAGTACGTCGGCGACATCGCCCCGGATGCCGTCGCGCTCGAGGGGGTGACGCATGCCCTCGCTGCCGCGGGAGCTCACGCGGTCCGCGCCCCTGATCGTGACCGCCTCATCCGTGACGTGCGCGCCCACCTTGCGCGGAGCAGTCTGCCGGCGGCGCTCGCCGCGGAGATCCTCCTCGCGCTGCGCGACACCGCGGTGCGCGACACCGTGCTGTGGGAACTCATGCAGGACTCGCCTAGGGGCTGGGCCGTGGCGGCAGACCGCCTCGCCGATGTGGTCCGCGCTGCGCCGGATGACTACCTGGCTCCCCCCGCCACCCTCCTCGCCATCCTGCGATGGCAGTCGGGCGACGGCACCCGCGCGGCCGCCGCTACGGCGCGGGCGCTGGCCGTGGAACCGACATACACCCTGGCCGATCTCATCGATCGAAGCCTCGCCACCGGCTTGCACCCGGCCACCTGGCGTGAGGGCCTGGCGGGGCTGACGCGCGAGGAGTGCCGCCGGTCGGCCTGAGCGGGATGGCCCGGCGGGGCGGCGAAGCCACCCCTGACGGGCTACCGCACCAGCTGCACTGGTCGGGTTGAAGGCTCCCGGTGGGTTGTGTAGCCTTTCAGCAGGTCATGAGTGCCAGCGAAAAGCCCCGGCTTGCTGGCCGGCAACCCTCCGACCGCGGTGGGGTGCCCCGGGTGATGACCGGGCCTGCTTGGCAGGCAAGCGCGGGTCTTGCACAGGGCAAGGCCCCGGATGGCTCGGAGGTCGCTATGTCCTGTTGTCGAATGCCCCGTTTCTGACGTTTTCTTCGTCAGCAAGGCAGGCACCCTCACCATCCGGCACCGTCCGGATGCGCGAACGACACCCTTTCCGATCGACACGTAGGAGAACACCATGAGTAACGGCTGGTCCTTCGAGACCCGTCAGATCCACGCCGGGCAGGCACCCGATGCCACCACCAATGCCCGTGCGCTGCCGATCTACCAGACGACGTCGTACACCTTCAACGACACGACCCACGCGGCGAATCTCTTCGCCTTGAAGGAACTCGGCAACATCTACACCCGCATCATGAACCCCACCCAGGCTGCCGTCGAGGAGCGACTGGCATCCCTGGAGGGCGGGGTCGGCGCGCTGCTGGTCTCAAGCGGCCAGGCGGCAGAGACGCTGGCAATCCTCAACGTCGCGGAGGCGGGCGATCACATCGTCTCCAGCCCGAGCCTCTACGGCGGGACCTACAACCTCTTCCACTACACCCTGCCCAAGTTCGGTATCGAGGTCAGCTTCGTCGAGAATCCCGATGATCTTGAGTCCTGGCGTGCCGCGGTCCGCCCCAATACCAAGGCGTTCTACGGCGAGTCGATCGCCAATCCCAAGAACGACATCCTCGACATCCAAGGGGTCTCCGCTCTCGCTCACGAGATCGGCGTCCCCCTCATCGTCGACAACACCGTCGCCACCCCCTACCTGATCCGTCCGATCGAGTGGGGCGCCGACATCGTCGTGCACTCGGCGACGAAGTACATCGGCGGTCACGGCACGGCGATCGCGGGAGCGATCATCGACTCCGGCAACTTCGACTATGCCCAGTATCCCGAGCGCTTCCCGAACTACAACCAGCCCGACCCCAGCTACCACGGCCTGGTCTATGCACGTGACCTCGGCGTCGGCTCGGCATTCGGCGCCAACCTGTCCTTCATCCTCAAGGCGCGCGTGCAGTTGCTCCGCGACCTGGGCACGGCCATCGCTCCCTTCAATGCTTGGCTGCTCTCCCAGGGCCTCGAGACGCTCAGCCTGCGCATGGAGCGGCATGTCTGGAATGCCCGCCGTGTCGCCGACTTCCTCGAGGGGCGCGACGAGGTCCTCAAGGTGAACTACGCGAGCCTGCCTTCGAGCCCGTGGCACGCCCTGGCGGCGAAGTACTCGCCCGCCGGCTCCGGAGCGGTCCTGTCCTTCGAAATCGAAGGCGGCCTGGAGGCCGGCAAGCGCTTCGTCGAGGCACTCGAATTGCACAGCCATGTGGCCAACATCGGCGACGTGCGCAGCCTTGTCATCCATCCCGCTTCAACGACGCATTCGCAGCTGACCCCCGAGGAGCAGCTCTCCGCCGGCGTCACGCCCGGGCTTGTGCGCCTCGCCGTGGGCATCGAGGGCATCGATGACATCCTCGCCGATCTCGATGCGGGCTTCCGCGC
>CAZLMT010000065.1:7136-9585 GCA_964560615.1 uncultured Actinomyces sp. | reverse complement strand
GTCCTGAGCCCAGCCATGTCCACCCCCGACGGGACTTCATCTCCCTACGGGCCGCTCTCCTACGACGGTCCCCCTCCTGCCAGCGGTGCCTGGCGGGAGGGGTGTCCCGTCGGGGAGCGTCGCTTCCTCGATGTCGGAGACGTCACCGTGGCTGCCGGGGTCACCCTTCCCGGCGTGCGCGTGGCGTACCAGACGTGGGGCACGCTCAACACCGAGCGCAGCAACGCCGTATACGTATGTCACGCGCTCACCGGAGACTCCCACGTCACCGGAGAAGCGGGGCCGGGCCACCTCACGGCCGGCTGGTGGGATGGGCTCGTGGGGCCGGGTGCCCCGGTGGATAGCGACGAGTGGTTTGTCGTGTGCGCCAATGTCCTGGGCGGATGCCAGGGGACGACGGGCCCGGCAAGTGCGGCCCCCGACGGAGTGCCCTGGGGGAGCCGGTTCCCGGTCATCACCGTGGCCGACATGGTCGAGGTGGAGCTGCGCGTCATGCGCGAGTTGGGTATCCCCTCCTGGGCGCTCATGCTCGGGCCCTCGCTCGGAGGCATGCGCGTGCTCGAGTGGATGGCCGCCTACCCCGATCTCGTCCGCTCGGGGCTGATCCTGGGCACGACCGCCGCGGTGACGGCCGACCAGATCGGCACGCATGCGACGCAGATCGCCGCCATCGAAGCGGATCCGCGCTTCCGAGGCGGTGACTACTACGACCAGCCCGCGGGCCAGGGCCCGCATGTCGGTATGGGCATCGCACGTCGGGTGGCGCACCTGACCTATCGCAGTGAGAGTGAGCTGGACCTGCGCTTCGGCCGCGATCCGCAGGGGCACGAAGACCCCTCGCGAGGGGGCCGATTCGCGGTCGAGTCCTACCTCGACCACCAGGCGGACAAACTGGCGCGGCGCTTCGACGCCAACACCTACGTCGCGCTCACGCGGGCTATGAGCCTTTTCGATCTCGGCGAAGGCCGCGGGGGAGTGGCGGAGGCACTCGGGGGCATTCACGCCCCACTCACCGTCGTGGGACTGGACTCCGACCGACTCTTCCCACTCCGCCTGCAGGAGGAGCTCGTCGCCGCGACGCCGGGGGCCCGGCCGTTGCACGTCGTGCAATCGCCCTATGGTCATGACGGCTTCCTGGTCGAGAAGGACCAGGTCGGCGCAATCGTGCGCGATGCGCTCAGCGCCGTGCCCGTGACCTAGTCCGACAGAGGGTCTTCACCGACTCGTGGGGCTGGTCTGACCGCGCACGCCGAGTGATCACTCTCGACGCTGGCGTAGCCATGCGCATGGCACCCGGCTTAGCGTCCTGATATGCGCCTCCGCAGACTGATCACGCTCGCCGCTCCTGCCCTCACCTGCGCAGCACTGATGGGTGTCATCGCGGTTGCCGCCCCCGCCCATCTGGCGCAGGCGGACATCACGATCATCGGTGACGATGATCAAGATGCCTTTGTGGGCAACGGGAGCCTGCTCCTGCCGCCGCAGATTGCCACGGATTGGCGCGAGGTTGCCGCTACGTGCCCTGGATGCCGGTGGCGTTCGGTGGTCCAGTGCGAGATGACGTCGGCGGGAGCCTGCCGCGCACCCGCCCGCTTGTGCGGCCCCGACGGTTCCTGGCTGCGGGTCTACCTCACGCGTCCGGACGGAACCGAGATCGACCTGGGGGCGGCCTGCTTCGGCTCCGGTGGGCCGGTGTCGCGAGAGGTCGCGGAGGCGCAGTTGCGTGACCGCGTTGCGGCCTTCGTCCCGCCGCTGCGCGTCTGGCGCCAGCCCGAGGGGCGCACGCTCCCGCATGTGCCCGTCATCTTCGGCGTCACGCAGTCGGAGTCCCCCCTCGTGGAGTCGTTCGAACTCCTGGGGTTGCCCATCGAGCTCACCGCCCGTCCCCGGTGGACATGGGCCTTCGGCGCGGATTCCCTCTCGACCACGAGTGCGGGAAGGCGCTGGCCTGATGCATCCATCTCCCACATCTATCGACAATCGGGCAGCCCTGTGGTCCAGGTGACCGCCCTGTGGCAGGCCACCTATGTCATTGCGGGAGTCGGCCCGCTCGTGGTGGAGGCGCCGGTGACTCAGGAAGCGCGGGCCACGGTCCCCGTGGGCCAGGGCCGGGCGGTCCTTGTCCGCTGAGACCGGTGACACGCCCACCTGCGGGTGCCCGGGGTCGGTGACGGGTCCGGCCCGTGGGAGACTAGAGGCGTCCCGGGTCACCGGGACGTGGCGCCCGGCAAGTCCTCGGACTTGACTCGGGCCCTCTTCATGGGACCCGCGCGGAGGTTGGCGTAGATGGCAGCGGCGAAGAAGGCCCCCGCGAAGAAGGCAGCGCCGGCAAAGAAGGCTCCGGCAAAGAAGGCTCCGGTCGCCAAGAAGGCTGCACCGGCCAAGAAGGCAGCTGCGCCCGCGAAGAAGGCAGCGCCCGCGAAGAAGGCAGCGCCCGCGAAGAAGGCAG
>CAZLMT010000065.1:0-7036 GCA_964560615.1 uncultured Actinomyces sp. | reverse complement strand
CGAAGAAGGCAGCGCCCGCGAAGAAGGCAGCGCCCGCGAAGAAGGCAGCGCCCGCCAAGAAGGCTGCGCCCGGGAAGAAGGCTGCACCGGCCAAGAAGGCTGCGCCCGGGAAGAAGGCAGCTCCGGCGAAGAAGGCAGCGCCCGCCAAGAAGGCAGCTGCGCCCGCGAAGAAGCCTGCCCCCGCTCAGAAGGCTGCTCCGGCAAAGAAGGCTGCCCCCGCCAAGAAGGCCAAGGTCGTCGTCGACGGCGAAGAGGTCGAGCTCGAGGAAGTCGATGTCGAGGTGGAAATTGCCGAGGTTGTCGGCGATGAGCCGGACCTCGCCGTCGCGGCCGGCCTCGAGGCCGAGCTTGAGTCGGAGCTCGCGGAGGATCTGGCCAAGGTGGCCGAGGAGGAGGAGACCGCTCCCGAGGGCGAGGCCTTCGTCCTCTCCGATGTGGATGACACGGACGAGCCTGTCCAGCAGGTGACCCAGGCGGGCGCGACTGCGGATCCGGTCAAGGACTATCTCAAGCAGATCGGCAAGGTTCCCCTGCTCAATGCGGAGATGGAGGTCGAGCTCGCTACGCGCATCGAAGCCGGGCTCTTTGCCGAGGAGCGTCTCAACGCGGGCAAGAAGCTCGGGGAGCGGATCAAGCGCGACCTGGAGTGGATCGCCGAGGATGGTCGGCGGGCCAAGAACCATCTCCTCGAGGCCAACCTGCGCCTGGTTGTTTCCTTGGCCAAGCGCTACACCGGTCGCGGCATGCTCTTCCTCGACCTGATCCAGGAGGGCAATCTCGGCCTCATCCGCGCGGTGGAGAAGTTCGACTACACCAAGGGCTACAAGTTCTCGACCTACGCCACCTGGTGGATCCGCCAAGCGATCACGCGTGCCATGGCTGACCAAGCCCGCACCATCCGCATCCCGGTGCACATGGTCGAGGTCATCAACAAGCTGGCCCGAGTCCAGAGGCAGATGCTGCAGGACCTCGGCCGCGAGCCCACCCCCGAGGAGCTCGCCAAGGAACTCGACATGACCCCCGAGAAGGTCATCGAGGTCCAAAAGTACGGCCGGGAGCCCATCTCCTTGCACACCCCGTTGGGTGAGGATGGGGATTCGGAATTTGGCGACCTCATCGAGGACTCCGAGGCGATCGTCCCGAGCGACGCCGTCTCCTTCACCCTGCTCCAGGAGCAGTTGGAGTCGGTCCTTGACACCCTTTCCGACCGCGAGGCCGGTGTTGTGCGCATGCGCTTCGGCCTGACCGACGGGCAGCCCAAGACGCTGGACGAGATTGGCAAGGTCTACGGCGTCACGCGCGAGCGGATCCGCCAGATCGAGTCAAAAACGATGTCAAAACTGCGCCATCCGAGCCGCTCGCAGGTGCTCCGCGACTACTTGGACTGACCCTCTCGCGGTATGAATTGGTCGTGCCGGCGGGACTAGGCGTCAGCGGCTGCGGCTGCGGGAGCCTCGGCAAGGCGCTCGGTCTCATCGATGACCTCGACAGCCTGGGGGAGGAGGGCGTCGGAATGCCGACCCCAGTGATGGCCGCAGAACAGCAGCTCGCCGCCATTGGCCAACCGCACGCGTACGTAAGCCTGGGCGCCGCAGCCGTCGCATCGGTCGTCTGCGGTCAGACTGGCAGTGGCGGTGAGAGCGGACATCGGCGACCTCCTCAGGTGACGCTCGAAGTAACACTCTCACACGCTTCCGGCATTCCCGCGCTACGAGAGGGAGCGACGCGCCGCTCCCGGCCGGGATTTTGTGAGGGGATTCACAGGCTGCCCGCCGCGACGCGTCGTCGCGGGTCGGAGTCCCTCGGTCGTTAGCCTGCTTGCATGGCAAAGGCCGCGGCAGTCGCGAAGGCTAAGGGTGCAGGGGAGTCGGGCTACTCGGCCCGGGATCTCGCCGTACTCGAGGGCCTCGACGCCGTGCGCAAGCGCCCCGGCATGTACATCGGCTCCAACGACGGTCGTGGCCTCCTGCACTGCCTCTGGGAGATCGTCGACAATTCCGTCGACGAAGCCATGGGTGGATGGGCCAAGCGCATCCAGGTGGTCCTGGGCTCCGACGGCTCGGTCGAGGTGCGCGACGACGGCCGCGGAATCCCCGTGGACGCCGAGCGCAAGACCAAGCTCTCCGGCGTCGAGCTCGTCATGACGAAGCTCCATGCCGGCGGCAAGTTCGGCGGCACCGGATACGCCGTCTCCGGAGGCTTGCACGGCGTAGGGGCATCGGTCGTCAACGCGCTATCAGCCCGACTCGATGTCGAGGTCGACCGCGGTGGCAAGACCCACGCGATCTCCTTCCGCCGAGGAGTGCCCGGAGTCTTCGAGGGCGATGGACCCGACGCACCCTTCCAGCGCAAGTCCGGCCTGCGCGTGGTCGGCAGTGTCCCGCGCACGCGCACGGGGACTCGCGTGCGCTGGTGGGCGGATCCGCAGGTCTTCACCAAGGACGCGAGCTATGACCCGGCCCTTATCCGCGAGCGGCTCGTGCAGACCAGCTTCCTGGTGCCCGGGCTCGCGGTCACCCTCGACGATGAGCGGCCGGGGGGCGGTTCCGAGACCTTCCAGCACAAGGGTGGGATCGGTGAGTTCGTCGAGTCCATGGGGGGTGAGGCCGTCACCGGCGTCATTCGCCTGCATGGCTCCGGCCACTTCCACGAGACGGTCCCGGTCCTCGACGACAAGGGGCACTTGACTTCCCAGGAGGTCGAGCGCGAACTCTCGGTGGATATCGCCCTGCGCTGGACCGCGGGCTATGACACCGATGTGCGCTCCTTCGTCAACGTCATCGCGACCGCCAAGGGAGGCTCCCACGTCGCCGGCTTCGACCGCGCCATCGTCAAGGTCCTCAACGAGCAGGCCAAGTCGGCCCGGGTCCTCAAGGCCAGTGACGATTCCATGACGAAGGATGACGTGCTCGAAGGACTCATCGGTGTGATCGCCGTCCGCGTGCCGGAGCCGCAGTTCGAGGGACAAACCAAGGAGATCCTGGGCACCCCGGCCGCATCCCGCATCGTCTCCGCGGTCGTGACCAAGGAGCTCACCAAGTGGCTGACGCAGCCGCCCCGCGGTGAGAAGGCCGCGGCACGCTCGGTGCTCGAGAAGGTCGCGGGTGCGATGCGGGCACGCGTGGCAGCACGCACTCAGCGCGACACACAGCGGCGCAAGAATGCCCTCGAGTCCTCGGCTCTGCCAGCCAAGCTCGTCGACTGCCGCAGTGACGATCAGGGGCGCACTGAGCTCTTCATCGTCGAGGGCGATAGCGCGCTCGGCACAGCCAAGATGGCCCGGGACGCGGAATTCCAAGCGCTCCTTCCCATCCGGGGCAAGATCCTCAACGTCCAGAAGGCCTCGCTCGCCGAGATGCTCAAGAACACCGAGTGCGCCTCGATCATCCAGGTGATCGGCGCCGGGAGTGGACGATCCTTCGACCTCGATCAGGCACGTTACGGCCGGGTCATCCTCATGTCTGACGCTGATGTCGACGGAGCGCATATCCGCACCCTGCTGCTCACGCTTATCCATCGCTATCTCACCCCGTTGCTGGAGGCTGGGCGGGTCTTCGCGGCTATGCCGCCGCTCCATCGCATCGATGTCCTGGGGAGCGGCGGTAAGGGGGGCGAGATCCGCTACACCTATACCGATGCCGAGATGCGCGCGACGCTGAAGGATCTGGAGAAGAAGGGGAAGCGCTGGAAGGACCCGATCCAGCGCTACAAGGGCCTCGGCGAGATGGATGCCATGCAGTTGCGCGACACCACGATGGCCATTGGCAGTCGGCAATTGCGGCGCATCACGGTCAAGGATGCGGAAGGGGCCGCGAAGGTGTTCGATCTTCTCATGGGCAGTGACGTGGCGCCGCGCAAGGAATTCATCATCGCGGGAGCAGGCTCCCTCGACCGGCTGAGCATCGACGCCTGAGCATCGGTCATGGATCTCCAGGCCTCGCTCGAGCTCGCGCTCATCAACCTCACCTCACCACCCGTCCTTGCCTTCGTCCTCGGCCTGGTGGCCGTGTCCCTGCGCACCGACCTCCGCCTGCCCGACGCGGTCTACCAGGCCACGTCGATGTACCTGCTCCTTGCCATCGGCATCAAGGGCGGCGTAGCGCTCCGGGAGGCCTCGCCGAGCGAGATCGCCTGGCCGCTCGTCGCGACACTGGTGCTCGGGGTGGTCATCCCCATCGGCGCCTTTGCTCTGCTGCGCGTGCTCACCCCTCTGGGGCGCATCGACCGGGGCGCCATGGCCGCGCACTACGGCTCCACCTCGCTGGTCACCTTCACCGCGGCGATCGTCTTCCTGGAGGCCTCCTCCATCGCCTTCGAGGGGTACGTCGCCACCCTGCTCACCGTGCTGGAGATCCCCGGCATCGTTGTCGGACTCCTGCTCGCGCGCGGCTTGCGCGGGGGAGGCATGGGCGAGACGCTGCGCGAGGTCGTCTTCGGGCGCTCGGTGCTGCTGCTCGTGGGCGGCCTGGCCATCGGGTTCCTCACCGGGCCGGTGGGCTACGTCCGAGTAGAGCCCTTCTTCGGGGATCTCTTCGCCGGCGTACTGACGCTCTTCCTACTCGAATTGGGCATGCTCACGGGGAGACAGCTCTCAGCAGTGCGTCAGGCGGGCCCGGGGCTGGTCGTCTTCGCCATCGCCTTCCCGCTGGTCGCGGGATTCGCGGGAGTGATCGGAGGCACGCTCGCGGGCATGGAGGTGGGCGGCGCCATGATCCTGGGCGTCCTGTGCGCCAGCGCGTCGTACATCGCCGCACCCGCCGCGGTCCGCCTCGCCCTGCCGGAGGCCAAGCCCTCGATCACGCTGGCCAGTGCGCTGGGCATGACCTTCCCCTTCAATCTCATCATCGGCATTCCCCTCTACCTGCTCATGGCGGAAGTAGTGGCATCGTGGTGGGGGTAGGCATGGCCGGGGTCATCGGCAAAGTGGGCAGGGAAGTGGGAGGTCTTCATGACGGATAGCGTGAGCGACTTCGGCAGTGTCACCTGCCTCACCATCGTTGCCGAGGGCATTCTCGAGGAGCGCCTGCTCGCCGTGATCGAGCAGTGTGGCGCGCGCGGCTGGACCGTTTCCATGGCCGAGGGTCACGGGCCTAGCCACCACGGGGTCTCGGGGATCGAAGGCGGCAATGTGCGCGTGGAGACATTGGTTGCGGAGGACGTCGCCGCCCGGATCTGGTCCGCGCTCGAGGCTGAATTCTTCCCCAATTACGCCGTGAGTGCGTGGGCCTACGACGTGCGAGTGGCCCGCATGGCGCGCTACTCCTGACCGCTCAGACCTCGATCGGGCGCAGTCTCCCGGAGTGCACGTCGTAGACAGCACCGCCTACACGCGTGCCCGCGGGCAGGAGAGGGTTGGCGCGCACGCGGACGACATCGAGGGCGAGACTGGCATCCACGTCGTCACTGGTGCGGAATTCGATGCTGCGGGTGTCGGTGCCGTACTCGGCACGGATGGTCGCGTGGATATCGGCCTCGCTCGACCCCACCATCCGACAGTCGGTGTGCGGCATGATGAGTATGCGCTGGACGCCCAGGAGGTAGGAGGCCAAGAGCAGCGTGCGCTGCACGTCATCGGTCACCCGGGCGCCCGCATTGCGCAGGATCTTCACGTCTCCCGGCTGCATGCCGACCACGGAGAGCGGATCGATGCGCGAGTCGATACAGGTGACGATCGCGAGGCCTCGCGCGGCGCGACCCGTCAGGCCGCTGCCGCCGTAGGCCGTGGCGTGTTGGTCATTGGCCTCCAGGACATCCTCGAAGGCCTCGATCGGGAAGCGCTTGGAGTCAGGCACCGTTGACGTCCTCTCCTCGAGCGTGAGCAAGCAGGGTCTCTCGCAGCGAGGGAGCCTGGCGGGCCTCGGGAAGTGACACCTCGACCACACCCTCGGCCACCCGTGCAGGGTAGACGATGAGTGCCGCGCCGGGGGTGCCTTGGAGTACCCCGTCGCGCAGGTCATACCGCCACCAGTGCGAGGGGCACGTGATGATGCCGTCGCGGCACACCCCGCCCTCGAGCGAAGCACCCTTGTGGAGGCAGGCCGCCGACACCGCTCGGGGGTCGCCATCGACCATTGCCACGAGCACGCCAATCGATCCGTGGTCGAACCTGCGTGGGGCAGTCAGCGACTCGATCGGGAAGGTCGGGGTCCACGACACCTCCGGCGAGGCAGGGGTCATGGGCTGGGAGGAGTCACGCCACCGGGACGCGCGACGGAGAAGGGCTCCCCGCCAATGCCCCACTCGTCGGCGCTGATCTCGTAGATCGCCACGCGGATGCGCTCCAGCGGGACCCCGAGCGTCTCGGACATGCTGTGGCTCAGATTGCGGATGAGGTCGTGCTTCTGCTCGGTCGAGCGACCCTCCACCATCGTGACCTGGATCAACGGCATGGGACCTCCACGGTGCCGAGTCGATCGATGCGTGCGACGACGGTGTCGCCGGGGGACACCGCAAAGGCGGCGGTGCAGGCGCCGGAGAGCACCGTCATCCCGGCCGCCAGCCCCTCGCCGCGTCGCGCGAGGGCGCGCACCAGCCATGCGACCGACGAGGCGGGATGTCCGAGCACGGCCGCTCCCGCCGCGGTGGCCACGACCTGCCCGTTGAGTTCTAGGACGACGCCGAGCAGGCGCAGGTCGATTCCGACGGGATCGACGAGCTGTGAGCCCGTGATGAAGCCTGCGGACGACGAGTTGTCGGCGACCACATCCGGGAGTGTGAAGGAGTAGCCGGCGTAGCGAGAGTCGAGGACGTCGATGGCCGGCATGACGGCGGCGGTTGCCGCCAGCACGTCCGCGGCACCGATGTCCGCTCCCTCGAGGTCATCGCCGATGAGGAAGGCGATCTCGGCCTCGACACGCGGCTGGATGAAGCGCTCGACCACGAGAGGCTCGCCCGGCTCGATGCGCATGTCATTCGTCAGCCAGCCGTAGAGCGGCTCGCTCACATTCATCTGCTTCTGCTTGGCCTCGCTCGTGAGGCCGAGCTTGGCACCCACGACGCGGTGCCGCTGGGCGATGCGCGCCGCCGCGGCACACGC
>CAZLMT010000064.1:0-13481 GCA_964560615.1 uncultured Actinomyces sp. | reverse complement strand
CTGCGCGCGGCGAACCTGACCGGGGCGAACCTGACCGAGGCGAACCTGCGCCAGGCCGACCTGCGCGGGGCGGACCTGCGCGGGGCGGACCTGTACTGGGCGTACCTGACCGGTGCGAACCTAAGCGGGGTGAAGTGGGGGAACACAATGTGCCCCGACGGCACGCTGACCGACACCGGCTGTTAGCCGAGACAGCGGCGAGCACGCCTAACGGTTAGCCGAGAGCGTCCCGGGGGAGAGGGACCCTCCCAGACCTCCCCGAGTTGTGAGCCCTGCCGACTCATAGACAGTCGGAGGACACCCTTGTGACACTCGCGTGACACTGAGCCTCCGGAAGATCGAAACAGGGCGTCCATCTATGGGAAAGGCTGGTGGCCAGGGGCGGGGTCGAACCGCCGACCTTCCGATTTTCAGTCGGACGCTCGTACCAACTGAGCTACCTGGCCGTGCGGGTCGCAGACGCGACCCTGGCCGCTTGTGGCGGCCTGGCGACCCCGACGGGACTCGAACCCGCGACCTCCGCCGTGACAGGGCGGCGCGCTAACCAACTGCGCTACGGGGCCTCAATGGTGCTGAGACCAGTGTCCCCAACGGGATTCGAACCCGCGCTGCCGCCTTGAAAGGGCGGAGTCCTAGGCCGCTAGACGATGGGGACCATCGCCTCCGAACCGGCGTCGAAGACTGGGAAAGCATAGGGGAGCCGCCGCACCCCGGACCACGGGGGTGGCGCTCTCCCCAGGACGCGCGGAAGGGGCCACCCCGCACTCGGGGTGGCCCCTTCTGATGCGTCAGTGGGCCGGGCTCAATGCCGACCCCTATCGGTCGCCCGGGTGTGCCGCCTTCCACGCACAGGGACCTTGTCGGTGGACCTCCTTCAGGAGGGCCTCGGTGATGGGAGCGATCATGAATCCTCCTCTCACTGCGGGATGTACCGCTCTCTCAGTCTGCGCCTGCCTGAAGGGCCAGGTCAAGGACCGGAGCGAAGAGACTTGGTCACGCCTCACCGCCATGACCGGTGGACTCGCCCCAGTCAAGGCGTCACCATGGGGCGTGGCCATGACCCGGCGTGCCTTGGCCGCCGCTGTCGCCCTCGGCATGGCGTTCACGCTCACGGGCTTTTCGGCGCCGACAAGCATGCTCCCGAGCGCGGAGGCGCCGCAGACGTCGACTCTGCGCGTGGGCAGCGTCGAGCTCGCCCCATGCAATGTCATGCGCGACGCCTGGTGCGGATCGATCACTCGGCCGTGGGATGCAGCGGGTCGCGTGCCCGGCACCCTGCAGGTTGGCTTCGCCTGGATCCCGGCATCGTCGGGTCGCTCGATCGGCACGCTCGTGCCGCATGAAGGCGGTCCGGGCTACAGCACGACGGGGTCGGGTGAGTGGTTCGCCGAGATGTACGGCGATCTGATGCGCAATCACGACATGCTGCTGGTCGACCAACGCGGCATGGGGCGTACCGCGGTGATCGCCTGCCCCGCGCTCGATCAGGGCACCATGTCCTTCATCCGCGCCGTGGGCGCGTGCGGGCGCTCGCTCGGTGACCGCGCCTACCTCTACGGCACCGAAGCCTCCGCCGACGATCTCGCCGCGGTGCTCGACGCACTGGAGATCGACAGGGTCGACATGTACGGCGATTCCTACGGCACGTTCTTCGGCCAGGTCTTCGCCGGGCGCCACGGTGACCGGCTGCGCACCCTGATCCTCGACGGCGCCTACCCGACCTACGGCGAGTCCGCGTGGTACCCCACCCAGGGACCCGCGCTTCGGCGTGCCTTCACGGCCGTGTGTGCGCGCAGCGCGCTGTGCGCCGAAGCCGACGGCCACCCGCTCCCACTGCTGGATTCGCTGCTCGACCGCTTGCGCACCAAGCCGATGAGTGTGCGCGCGCCCGGCGGTGACGGTCGCTGGCACAACGTCGTGCTCGACCCCGAAGCCGTGGCGGCCGTGGCCTACAACGCGACCTATCTCTCGCCGACCTACCGCGAGTTCACCGCCGCGGTGCGCGCGGCGCTCGCCGGTGACGCCCGGCCGCTCGGCCGGCTCTTCGCCGAGTACTGGTGGACCGGTGACACCTCAAGCAATCCGCGCGCATACAGCAGCGGCGCCGAGGCAGCTGTCTCCTGCCACGACTACCCGCAACTCTTCGACCTGCGCCGCTCCGTCGGCGTGCGCAAGGAGCAGTACCGGGGCGCCTTCGCACGCAAGGAGCGCACCGACCCCGGTCTCTACGCACCCTTCACCATCACCGAATACAAGCGCTCGGGCTGGACGGCCTTCGGTATGTGCCTGGAATGGCCGAAACCCCCGAAGGGGGCGAGTTTCGGCCCGCCGAAGCCGATCGACGGCCGCTATCCGGCCGTGCCGACGCTCGTGCTGTCAGGAGAGCTCGACACCATCACGACCGCGGCCGAGGGCGACATGGTGGCCGAGCGGTTCCCGCTGTCGCGCCACATCGTGGTGGCCAACGGCCTGCATGTCGTGGGTGGCGCGCGACCTGACAGCTGCGCACCCCGCCTGGTGCGCCACGTCATCCGCACCGGCGGGCTCGACATCCCCGCATCGCTGGAGCAATGCGCGGCCGCCGCTCCCATCATCCGTGCGGTCGGCACCTACCCGCGCGCACTCGCGGGCGTGCAGCTGCCTCCAGGGGTGGCCGACGACACGGTCGCGCGCGTCACGGTGACGGCAGCCAACACCGCCGCCGACCTCATCGATCGCTGGTGGCAGGGCTACTCCGACACCGGCTATGGGTTGCGCGGCGGTGAGTGGCGCTACGCGGGCGATGCGCGCGTGCGCTTCACACTCACGGGCGTCAAGCTCGTGCGCGACCTGCCGGTGAGCGGCTCCTTCACCTGGGATCGCACCACCGGCAGTGTGTCGGTCGATCTGCGCGTCCCCAGCGCGAGCGGCGTGCGCACGGTCTCGGGATCGTGGAATGCCGACGACTCCGGAGCCATGGCCACCCTGCGCGTCACCGGCACACTCGGCCCGACCACACTCGTCTTCCCCGCCCCATAGTCGGCATCGGTACCGCACCGTGTGGCAGCCTGACGGCATGGATCGCCGGGGTTTCCTTGCCGCTGGACTCGGCCTCGCGGCTGCACCGCTCGTGCTGCGCCCGGGTCCCGCGACCGCGTCGGCGCGCCGGTCAATCCCCGCCCCGACCGCTTCGCTGGTCACGCGTTGGGATGCCGATCCGTGGTCGCGTGGCTCCTACTCCGCTCTGCCGGTCGGCGTCTCGCCCGCGGTGCGACGTACCCTCGCCGACGCCATCATCGGCGGACGCATCGCGCTCGCGGGAGAGTATGCGAGCACGGAATACCCCGCCACGACGAACGGTGCCTATCTCTCCGGACGCCACGCGGTGAAGCGCCTGCTTGATCGCGTGAACGCGCGGACCGCCATCGTCATCGGCGCGGGCATGGCCGGTGCGGCGGCAGCGCGTGACCTGCGCGCCGCCGGTGTCGACGTGACGGTGCTCGAGGCGCGCGATCGCATCGGCGGGCGGATCTGGAGCAATGAATCGTGGGGCGTGCCGGTGGAGCTCGGTGCTGCCTGGATCCACGGCACCGGCGGCAACCCGCTCGTGCCCTTGGCCCGCGCCGCCGGGCTCGGGCTCGTGCCCACGGACTACGACGATGCCGTCGCGCGCGACACGGTCACCGGTCGACCGTCGGCGAAGGCCGATGAGCGCTGGGGTCGACTGGACGAGCTGCTCGGCCAGTTGGGCGACGCATGGCCCCCGCGATCGCTCAGTGTCGCCGACTGGCTGGCGCGCCAGGGCTGGACGACCGATCGCATCGACTCGTGGGCGGCGCAGGTGGAGGTCACCCAGGAGTACGCACTCGATCCGAGTCGGCTCGGCGTGCGCGCGACCGAGGAGGGGGCGTCGTATCGCGGTGGCGACGTGCTGGTCGCCGACGGCTACGTCACGATCGTCGACAACCTGCTGGACGGCAGCGATGTGCGCCTGTCGACGGCGGTCGAGTCCGTCATCGTCCGTGGACCGCGTGCCGAGGTGACCATGAGCGCGGGCGACCGTCTCGCTGCTGATGTCATCGTGGTCGCTGTCCCCCTCGCGCTCATGCGTGCCGGGCGGCCCAAGCTCCCCGACATGACCGGCGGCGTGCGCGCCTCAATGCGCAGCCTCGTCACCGGAGTCTTCGAGAAGGTGGTCCTGCGCTACGACGATCAGTGGTGGGGCGACCGCCGCGTCTACGGCGTCGTCGGCGGGGGAGCACCGGATGCACCGGCCGGCTCGCTGGCCGCGCTGCGGTGGACGGAGTTCTACTCGCTCACCGATGTGCTCGGCTTCCCGGCACTCGTGGGCTTCTCGGGCGGATCCGCCGCGCGGACACGCCCCGCCTCTGATGCGAGCTGCGTGCGGGAGGCGACCGCTGCGCTCAGGGCCGCATTCGCCGGCTGAGCGCTTCCCGCACAATGGTGAGGTGATCGAGGTCTCGCCTGCCCACTTCGAGGAGCTGGTCGCCGAGGCCCTCGAGGCCGTCCCCACCGAGCTCGCCCGCCTCGTCGACAACGTCGTCTTCGTCATCGAGGCCGATGGCCCGCCCGAGGATCCCGACCTGCTCGGACTCTATGAGGGCATTGCCCTGACGGAGCGGGATGCGACGTACGCCGGCGCACTGCCGGATCGCATCACGATCTACCGCAACCCGACGCTACGCATCTGCGACACCTACGAGGACGTCGTCGAAGAGGTCAACATCACCGTCGTGCACGAGATCGCACACCACTTCGGCATCGACGACGATCGCCTGCACGAGCTCGGCTACGACTAGGCTCGGTTACGACTAGGCCCGGCCACGACCAAGTGGCGACTACCTCGGCTTGACGGTGCCGTCCATGTAGACGGTGAGGATCTGCAGGTCGCCCTGGCCGTCGTCGTAGTTGACGTACCAGCGCAGCTTGCCGAAGTCCGATGCCGCCGTCGTCGCCTGCATGAGGTTCATCGCCACGAGGGGCACGTCCGTCGGGAAGCGATCTGTGTTCGCCTCGCGGTACTCCTCGGCGAGCGTGAGAGCACGATTCGCACCGACCCGCAGCTTCTTGTCGACTCCCGTGCTGCCGGTCCATGCCTCGGGGCTCGTGATGACCTCGCTGGAGCACATGCCGTCGTAGGTGAGCAGGAGGGACATGCCGCCGGGCTTGCCGCTGCGCGACACGAGGTTGACATTGAAGGCGACCTGGTTGGAGGTGAGAGTGACGGCCTTGAGGGGGTCGGTGTCGGCGGGGTCCCCTTCGAGATCGACCTCCATCATCTTGGAGTCGACGACCTTCATGCCCTTGCTGTAGTACTGCTCGGCAAGTTTGGGAAGGTCGAGCTTGCGGAAGTCCTTTTGGGCCTTGGCCATCAGCGGTCGCACATTGCCGGACCAACCACACAGGTCGTCGTCGGCCGCCTGGACCGCTGCGGCAGGCGCCGCCAGCAGGCCGACGGACAGCGAGACCGCCAGGATCATGCGCGCGCTCTTCATGGCAACTCCTCACAGGGGCCCGATGCCCTTCGGCGACGTTACCCGACAGTGGTGCGGCATCGGTGAATCTGCGGCGCCTAGACGGAGCGAGGTCTAGCGTCAGGCCGCATGGAAACCTCGGCGTCCTCGACTGTCGAGCCGCAGGTGGGTGAGGAAGCCCGCCTGGATGAGACGCAGCGCAGCGGGACTCCTCGCTCGCTGGCCGCCACATGGGCCGGCGTGCTCCTCGCTCCCGGCACGATCATCACCGGCATGGTCGCCGCCGGCGGCTCCGCTGGCCCCGGTTTTGGCTTCGGCTTCGGTGGACTTGCCGTGGGCGTCATCATCGGCACGGTCGCGGTCGCCTTCATCTCCATATGGGGTCCGCGCACCGGCATGGCCCAGATGCCGCTCGGACGCCTGGCCTTCGGCGCCCTGAACGTCGTGCCGCAGGTCTTCCTTATCGCCAGCCTCATTGCCTACAACGCGCTCAATGATCTCTTCGGTGTCGATGCACTCGCGACATCACTCGGCATTCCCTTCATGCTCGCGCTGAGTGCAGTCGTGGCCATCGAGGTGACCGTCGTCATCGTGGGCGTGCGTCTCATGCGGATCCTGGGCACAGTCCTCAGCGCGGTCATGCTCGTCATCAGCATCTGGCTCATCGTGGGTGCCTCGGAGGTGTCACCTGCGCCCGAGCCGCCGGGCATGGAGGGCCTCCCCGTCGGACCTTTCCTGCTCGCCGTCGGCCTGGGCCTGAGCGTGTCCATATCCTGGACCGTCCAGGCGTGCGATCTCTCGCGGGTGCTCCCCTCGCACAGCTCGCCGCGCGGGGTCTTCGCATGGGTCTTCATGGGGATGACCATCCCCCTGCTCGTGCTCGGCGGAATCGGCGCCTGGGTCTCCACGGACGCTGCACTCGACAATCCGATGGGACGGGTCGACGAATTGCTGGGTGGCGGAGTCGCGGCAGCCGTCGCGCTCGTCGCGCTCGGCACGTCACTGGCGATCGCCAACGCCTTCAATGACTTCAGTGCGGGCCTGAGCCTGAAGCAGATGGGTCTGCGACTCCCCCGCGTCGTCTGCTCGCTCCTGGTCACGACCGCGGGAGTGACGCTCGCGCTCGTCGGCCGCAACACGCAACTGGGCCAGTTGACCTCCGACATCGTGCTCTTCGCGGGTTACTACACGGCCCCGTGGTTCGGCGTGGTCATCGTCGAACTCATTCTGCGCTGGAGTGACCCGCGACCCTGGGAAACACTGGCGAGCAAGACCCGCGCTGCCGTGGCGGCGTTCATCATCGGGTTCATCCTGCTGCTGCCCTTCACTGCGACGCCACTGGGCAATCAGATCGCCTCCGACTATCCGGGGGCGCTGGGATGGCTCGGCTGGGTCTCTCGCAATGTCCTGGATGGCGGCGACGGGGCATACCTCGCCGGCGTGGTCTTCGGCGCCGCCCTCTACGCGATCTTCCGGCGTATCGGGCGGACGCCTCAGGGCTTGACCGTGACTACGTCGGCGTGACGGTGCCGTTCATGTAGACCGCGAGGATGCTGAGCCCACCTGCGCCGTTGTCGTAGTTGACGTACCAGCGCAACTTGCCGAAGTCCGGCGGTGCCGTAGTTGCCTGCATGAGGTTCATCATGACGAGCGGCTGATCGAGCGGGAAGTCCGCGACATGCTTCTTGCGGTACTCCTGGGCGAGCTTGAGCGCCTTATTGGCGTTGACCTTGAGCGGCTTGTCGGTGCCGGTGCTTCCGACCCAGGGGGAATCGACGACGACCGTCGTGCGGTAGCACAGACCGTCGAAGCGCACCTGGGCGCTCGCGGTGAACTCCGTGCTGCCATCCATCACCTGGAGGTTGTAGGACACCCGATTGCTGGTGAGTGTGGCGGCGTCGGTCGGCTTGGTCGTGCTCCCGGGAGCAGCGAGCAGGTCGACCTCCATGCGCGTGGAGGACTTGATGGTGGCATCCGAGCCATACAGCGCCTGGATCCGCTCGAGGACTCGGTCGGACCGGACCTTGCGGTCGGCCTTCTCCATGAGGGGAATGACGTTGCCGCTCCAGCCGCAGTCCTTCTCCTTGGCCTGGGCCACTCCTGCAGGCGCCAAGCTGACAGCGAGCGCGAGGGCAGCGGCTACCGCGAGGATCTTGCTGCCGCGGACGAGGTGTGTGTGCATGAAGAACTCCCTTCGGATCTCATGCCGAGGGTATCGGTCAGCGGGGGGCAGACGCTCGGCGTAACCGGTCAGCAATCGCCTCGCTCACTCCTGCGGCGTCGGCCGAGGGAGGCACGGCCACGATGAAGGCCATACCCGAGACGTCGGCACGGCGGAGGGCGTCGTAGAGCCCACGGGCATAGGCGTCCATGGACTCCGGCTCCAGCAGTCGCGTGGTGCCTTCGGGCGTGGTGATCTCGACCGACGCGATGACACCGATGCGGGCTGGCGGTGTCCCGCCCTCGACCGCGGCGTCGACGTACGCCTGGAGGGCCTCGACGTCGGGTGCGAGCGCGATGCTCGCCGCGGGTGCGTAGTGGGAGGGCAGCGCACCGGGCACGCGGATACCGGAGGTCAGGGAGTCATCTGCCGCGAGCCCCGTCACCCGCTCGATGTCCGCGATGCCGATTTGGCCGGGACGCAGCACACGCGGCCGCGGACCGGTGCAATCGACGATGGTCGACTCGACGCCCACCGCGCACGCGCCGCCATCGATGGCGAGGTCGTCCGGGGTCAGTCGATCGCCGAGGTCGGCGAGTGCGTGCGCGAGTGTCGTCGGGCTCACGTGGCCGAAGCGATTCGCGCTTGGGGCCGCGACGCCGTGGGGTGCCCCGATGGGATCGAGGTCATCCATGGCGCGCAACGCCGCCAGCGCGAGGGGATGCGCGGGTACGCGCAGGGCCACGGTGTCCTGGCCCCCGGTGACGTCGTCGGTGGCACGTGCCGAACGAGGAAGGACCATCGTGAGGGGGCCCGGCCAGCATGCTTCGGCCAGCTTGCGCGCGTAGTCGGGGACCTCGCGCACCCACGATCCGGGCGCCGAGGGGTCCAGCGTGGGGTCGGCGACATGCACGATCACCGGGTGAAGCGAGGGACGGCCCTTCGTGGCATAGATCCGAGCGACCGCTGTGGGATCGTCGGCACGCCCGGCCAGGCCGTAGACGGTCTCGGTGGGCAGGACGACGAGCGCGCCCTGGAGGAGCGCCGCTGCTGCAGCGCGAGAATCCTCGGTCAGCACGCCTATGCACCTGCCCGGACGTGACGCATCTGGTGCCCACCGCTGCCGAAGGCCTCCGGTGGTGGCGTCGCACCCTGCGTCACGAGGTCGAGCACGCGCAGGTTGAAGTCGCAGTCCGGGACCGCATCCGGGTCATCGGCGCGAAGCACCTCGGGGATCTCGAGGTATGCCGCGCGCGCGGCGACGTAGCGCTGGCGCGATGCGTCGTAGCTGCCGAGGCGTCCCAGGAGGGCCGCGGCTTCATGACTGCACTCTGCCGCGCGCTCGGCAAGCCCGGCCTCGGCGTACGCCGCTCCCGCTGCATCGAGGAGGGACAGGGCCTCCACGGACTCGTGGGCGTCAGCACTGCGCGTGCGCACGATCGCTTCGCCGTGGCGGGCGTCCGCGGCGCGGATCGGGTCGGGAAGGCGCTCCGCAACTCGGACCGCGGCCGCGAAGGAGTCGATGGCGGCGTCGGTGTCGCCGAGCAGGTCGTAGGCCGTGCCGCGGGTGGCCAGCAGGTCCGCCTCGCTGGCGCGGTCGTCGATCGCGCGAGCAGACATGAGCGCGCCGTCGATCAACTCGACGGCCTGCCGCCCGTGGTCGCGCTCGGCAAGGCGCCAGGCCAGCCCGGGCGCTGCCGCGACGACCGCGTGATGATCCTCCAGGGCTCGGAAGCCATCGAACGCCGCCCGCAGGGTCGCGTCGGCTTCGTCGTCCATGCCCTGCGCTGCCAGTGCCGCGCCGAGCACCTGCCGCGCTCGCGCGGTGAGTGCCGGGTCGTCGTCGGAGTCCCGGACGACGACGAGTGCCTCCCGGGTCGCCTCGTCGTACCTTCCCTCCTCCACCAGGTGCGCCGCTCGCTCGTAGCGCGCGAGACGGCGATCCGCATCGGGCAGGGCTGGATCCCGCAGCGTGCGATCGAGGGCACCGAGTGCTTCCGCGCCCGCGCCATCCATGCGCGCGATCTCGTCGGCGATGGCATCGAGCTGCTTGCGCAGGCCGCGCCGGGTGAAGCCCTTGGTCCACGGCCGGGCCTCGTCGACGGCGACGCGGGCGTCACTCCAGCGGCCCAGTCGCGCGAGTGCTGCTGCCCTCCCGATCCGCGCCCATGCCTCCAGAGAATCGAGATCCCCGAGCTCCTCGCCCACGGGGGGTAGCGAGAGTGAGCCCATGTGGAGCAGGCGCTGCCGCTCGTGCTCGCCATCGTCGCGCAGCATCGCGAGGTAATCGAGAGAGGCGTCAAGGTCGGCCAGGGCCTCCTCGGGGCGGCCGAGCGCGATGAGTGCCTGTGCCGCGCGGGTGCGCTGCAGAGCCACGGAATAGGACTGGCCCTGCGCACGCGCGGCCTGCTCGCGTGCGCGCGCGTCGGCAAGGAAGGCCTCAGCCTGGTCGCGCATGGCCGACTCATCTGCCATCCGTCCACTATGGCGCACGTCACATGGATGCGTGCCCAGGGGTGTCCTCGTGCGAATCCCGAGGGGATTCCGTGGCCCACGTCACTCGCTGGACATGTCGAGTCCACGGCCGTGACGCGTCGACGGATGATGATTCATGCGGATCCCACCGGATCCCAAGAGATATCGACGGACCGCCCACAAGGTGGTCGAGGAGGAACCATGAAGACCCTGCTGACGTGGCTGAAGCCCAAGCCGGGCAGCCCGCAGACCATCCGCCGCACCTGGGATCGCGAGCGTGCGCGCGCCATGTCACCGTCGCACCGCGACGAGATCGACGCGATCTTCTCGCGCTACCTCTAGCCCGCCGCGGCCCGTCGAGTCCTACGGCGCGGGCCGCATGCCGCCGGATTGTGCGGCTGGGAGCGAGTTTCCTCGTCGCTCAGCCGCACAATCCGCGTGAGGTCGCTGATCGGGCGTGCCAGTGTCAGGATCATGTAAGGACCTCTGCGCACGGCCCGACTCGGGGAACATCCGTCCCGGAGGAGGCGTCACCATAGGGAGACGCCGGGCTCGGGCACTCCGCCGGGCCGCCGACGAGGAGGACAGACGTGAACGACGACACGACGGGCCGAGACCCCTACGCACCGGAGCCGACACCCCCGACACCGGCTGAGACGCCGGGCATGGGTGACACCCGCGCCTATCCCACCCCGACTGATCCTTACGCCGCGCCGGCTGACCCCTATGCCGCGCCGACCGATCCCTACGCCGCTGACCCCTATGCCGCGCCGACCGATCCCTACGCCGCTGACCCCTACGCCGCGTACCGCGCGCAGGGCTACGCGCCGTCGTACTCCACCGATCCCTACGCCGCCTACGCCGTCACCGCGACCGCGGCGCCGCTCGCGCCTTCCCCTGCCCGCACGGAGAAGTCCGGTCGCGGAGGCATGATCGCGCTGGCGTCCGCGGGGCTTGCGCTCACCGCGCTGGTCGCGGGCACCATCGGTGGTGCCGTGGGCTTCACCGTGGCGCGCGTGACGCAGCCCGAGCCGGTTGCCGCTGTCGCCGTGACTCCGATTGGCGCCACCGGCGACGCGATCAGCCCGCCCGCAGACGGCAGCATTGCTGACGTGGCGGCAGCCCTGCAGCCGTCGGTCGTGCAGATCAACGTCGATGGTGGTGGAGGCTCTGGCACCGGCTCCGGCTTCGTGATCCGCGAGGACGGCTACATCCTCACCAACAATCACGTCACCGCCAACGGCAACGACATCACTGTCACCTTCAGCGATGGCCGCATTGTCGACGCGACCCTGGTCGGGGCCAACCCTGGCTACGACCTCGCCGTGCTCAAGGTTGACGAGGCCGGACTGCCTGCCGTCACGCTGGGCTCCTCGAGTGCCCTTGAGGTGGGTGACTCCGCGATCGCCCTCGGCTCGCCGCTCGGCCTGCAGGGCACCGTCACCGCGGGCATCGTGAGCGCACTCAACCGACCCGTCACCGCGGGCGGCGAGGGCGAACTCGCCTTCATCAACGCCATCCAGACCGACGCGGCCATCAACCCGGGCAACTCCGGCGGGCCGCTCGTCGATGGCAACGGCGCGGTCATCGGTATCAACTCCGCGATAGCGGCACTGGGGGGCAGCCTCGGCGGCCAGGTGGGCAACATCGGTCTTGGCTTCGCCATCCCGATCGACACCGCCGCGCGTATCGCCTCGGAGCTCATCGCCACCGGAAGCTCATCGACACCGATCATCGGCGTGCAGCTCGACATGGAGTACGCCGGCCCGGGTGCACGCGTGGCGGGCATCACCGACAACGGCCCCGCATCCGCTGCGGGCCTGCGCGAGGGCGATGTCATCACCGCAGTCAACGGCACGCCCGTCGTCGATGCCACCGACCTGATCGTGGATGTGCGCTCGCTGGCCCCGGGTGAGCAGGTGACGCTCACGGTCGAGAGCGACGGCTCGCAGCGCGAGGTCACGCTGGTGCTCGGAGCCCAGAAGGACTAGCCGAAGCCTTCGCGAGTGTGCACTTGCGTGCGGCAGAACACGGCGTGTCGTGCACGCAACTGCACACTCGGCGGGGGAGGGACGAACGTCAGACGACGGCGACCGCACCGCCGCGGCGCGTGTCCGCGGCAGCCGTGACCCGGCCATCCGGATCCCGGGATACGGCGTGGACGCCACCGAAGAAGAGATCGGCCGAGGGCCACTCCCGCAGAGGGGAGTGGCCCTCGGCCATCCAGGACACGAGGTCCGCCGGGAAGCCGGGCTCGATGTCGATGACGTCGTCGCCGATATGTAGGCGCGGTGCGCTGATCGCACCCGCCAGGTCGTCACCGAGATCGATGGTGCGCAGGAGCACCTGGGTCAGTGCGGAGCGGATGCGCTCGCTGCCGCCCGTGCCGAGTGCGAGAAGGGCACCGTCGTCTTTGCCGACGACAGTCGGGGCCATCATCGAGCTCAATCGCTCGCCCGCGGGCAGGGAGTGGAAGCCCCCCGGGTGCAGGTCGGCCTCGCCGAGCATGTTGTTGAGCGCGACGCCGGCGGCGACCGTGCCCGAGCCTGAGCCGTTTGACAGTGACAGCGCCGCGATGCGGCCCTCCCCGTCGATCACGGAGAGGTGCGTCGTGCCGCGGCGCACCTGGGCACCTGAGCGGTGGCGCTGCGTGGCGCGACGTAGGGCCTCGGGGACCTCATGCCACGGGTCGCCCGTGGGCGGGACCAGGCCGAGGGACTCCAGGACGATCGCCCCGCCGAAGGCAGGCGGTGGATTGGTCCATATCCAGCAGTCACCGCGTCGCGCCCGGACCGGCACGCGTCCCGCGACGACGTAGGCGCGCATGTCCTCGCACGACACGAGGCCGCCGTGCGCGCTGATGGCGTCGGCCACGGGATCGGCGAAGACGACATCGGGTGATTCACCGGCGGCGAGCCTGGCGAGCATGTCGGCGTACGCCGGATTGCGGAAGGGCTTGCCGTCCAGTGGCGGTGCGTAGAGCGCCGCGCTGGCGGGCGTGAGCCGCAGAATCGGGCCAATCACGCGGATGAAGGCGACTTGCACGTCATCGAGATGAATCCCCTCGCGCGCCGCCGCGAGTGCGGGTGCGATCACTTCGCTGAGTGGCAGTCGGCCGCCACGCGCGTGCAGATCGAGTAGGCCAGCGAGCGTGCCGGGCACGGCGACACTCGACCAGCCGACGTGGAACTCCTGCTGCGTGCCCGATCCGAAGGTCACGGAGAGGTTGGTCATCGGCTCCGCATGGTCTGCCTGTCGCTTGCGGCCCGGCATGTCCACGAAGAAGTCGGTGATCTGCGGCGTCTCTCCGGGCGCAGCCGTGAGGCAGAAGCCGCCCCCGCCCAGGCTCGCCAGGGTCGGCTCCGCAACCG
>CAZLMT010000063.1:10946-13874 GCA_964560615.1 uncultured Actinomyces sp. | reverse complement strand
GGTGGACCTCATCGTCACGCCCACCCGCATCATCCGCTGCGCGAGCGACTAGAGACCGAGGGCGCGGGAGAGCGCCAGTCCCGCGATGAGTGCCAGGACGCTGCCTGCCACCGAGGCGCCCACATTGACGATCGACACGCCAGGCCGTCCCTCGCGCGCGAGGACGAAGGTGTCGAGTGCAAAGGTCGAAAAGGTGGTGAGTGCGCCGCAGAATCCCACGCCGGCAAAGAGGAGCCATCCGGGACTCGCGGACATGAGGAGCAGGCCGAGGACGAACGATCCGGCCAGGTTTGCGACGAGGATCGACCACGGGAATCGGCCCGAGAGGCGCAACACCAGGAGGTAGCGCACGGTCGCGCCGAGCGCACCGCCGGCGGCGACGAGCACAAAGGCGGTCATCGGGCTCGCCCGCGACGGCGCAGCGTGTGCCCGACCGTGTAGCCCAGCCACATTGCCGCGAGTCCGCCCATCAGGGTGGCGATGACATACGCCGCACTCGCAGCCCAAGCGCCCTCGTCCCCCAAGAGGACGGCATCGGCAGCGAAGGCCGAGAAGGTGGTGAAGCCGCCGAGCACACCGATGCCGAGGAACGGTCGCCAGAGCGGATGCCGAGCCGGGTGAGCCAGGATGGCGGAGACGAGCAGTCCCATGAGGGCGCAGCCGACAAGATTGACGGTGAGGGTCGCCCAAGGCGCAGCAAGACCCCACGCCGCAGCCACGACGTCCACGGCGTAGCGCGAGGTTGCCCCCAGGGCGCCGCCGGCGGCGACCGCGAGGAGAGCACTCGCCTCCCCGCGGACGCTAGGCAGGCCTCGCGCGGTGGTCACGAATCAGGCGTCGCGGCGCACGAAGAGGAGCCAGGCGGGAATCGCGATGACGAGGAACCACCCGCCGAAGACCGCAAGGTGCCCCCACGCCTCGGCACCCTCCGTCGACACCGCTGCGGCGCCTCCCGAGAAGGGCAGCACCCAATCAACCCAGGTCCAGCCCTGGACGAAGGCGATGGTGCCGACGATGGGCTCGATGAGCACAGCGAGGACGATCGGCGCGATGATCCCCACCGGCTGATTGCGCGTCAGCGCGGTAATCGCCAGGGCAATGAGGACGAAGAGCACGACGTAGAGCACCGCGCGCACACCCGATGCCCCCCACGCGGTCTCGTCCCATGTCGCACCCGTGCCCGAGATGACGCCACCGAGGGCCTGCGCGAGGACGATGGTCGCGATGGCGAGGATCGCGGCGACAACGATGACCATGGCCACCATGAGCACCTTCGCCAGGAAGACGGGCGTGCGGCGGGGGAAGGTGGCGAGCGTGATCCGGATCAGTCCGTGGCGATACTCCTGACCGAAGGCTGCCGCGCCGATCGCACACAGGACCGCGGCGGTGAGCGGCAGGAAGCCCGCGAGGCCACCGGCCTCCTCGTCCGGCGGACCGCCGGCATCGGAACCGAGATTGCCCACGAGCCACGCGACAAAGAGCGCGAGACCCGCGGGCACGAGCATGGCGAGGCCAATCAGAGCCCACGTGGAACGCACAGTGCTGATGCGCACCCACTCGTAGCGCAACTCCCCGGTCATGACGCCTCCCCGAAGGCGTACTGCTGGCCGTCGCCGGTGAGCTCCATGAAGGTCTCCTCGAGGCTGGCCTTGCGGGTCGCGAGCTCCAGCACGGCGACGCCACCGTCGAAGGCGAGGTGCCCGATCTCGTCAGTGGCGAGCCCGGTCACCCCAAGTCCGCCGGATTCCTCGGTCACCGTGGCACCCGCCGCTCGCAGGAGTGACGCGAGCCGGACGGGGTCGGTGCAGCGCACGATGACGTCGCTGCGCTGGGACACCAACTCATCGACGGTGCCGTCAGCGACAAGCCGGCCCCGCGCGATGACGACAATGTGGTCGGCCATCAGCTGCATCTCCGACAGCAGATGACTGGACACGAGGACGGCGCGGCCCTCCGCGGCGTAGTG
Source organism: uncultured Actinomyces sp. (assembly GCA_964560615.1). Lineage (GTDB taxonomy): Bacteria > Actinomycetota > Actinomycetes > S36-B12 > S36-B12 > Mxb001. The sequence goes on along the minus strand of CAZLMT010000063.1, from coordinate 11,908 downwards.
CCTGAGGAATTCGCGCAGCCACTGGATGGACTGCGGATCGAGGCCGTTGGCGGGCTCATCGAGCATGAGCGCACGTGGCTCCGCGAGGACAGCCCCGGCGAGGCCGAGCCGCTGCGCCATGCCCAGGGAGAAGGTCTTGGGACGCTCGTCAGCGACCTCGGTGAGGCCCACCATGGCGAGCACCTCATCGATGCGCGACTCCGTAATGCGCGCCTCGGCCCCGAGCATGCGCAAGTGGTCGCGCGCGGTGCGGCCCGGCAGGAAGGGACGGGCGTCCAGGTGGGTGCCAACGACGCGGCTGGGGTTGGCGTGCTCGCGGAGGTCCTTGCCGTCGAATGCCGTGCGCCCCTCTCCGCGGTCGAGGCCCAGCATGAGGCGCATCGTGGTGGACTTGCCGGCGCCATTAGGCCCGAGGAAGCCCGTCACGACACCGTCGGGCACGGTGAAGGACAGGTCATCGACGGCGCGCACGCTGCCGAAGGACTTGCCGAGGTTCTCGACGAGGATGGTCACGGCAGCGACCCTACCCGCGTCCCGGCCTCACTCCCGGCTGTCATCCCCAGGGGCTCCTCCCGCGACTTCCCGGTGCACCGATGAGTTAGCACTCCTGTACGACGAGTGCTAATATCGGATGTCCCCCAAGGAGGTTCAAGTGCCCACGTACCAGTACGCGTGCACGGCATGCGGTCACGAACTCGAGGCGGTCCAGTCCTTCAGTGACGATGCGTTGACGACGTGCCCCGAGTGCAGCGGCGCCCTGCGCAAGCTCTTCGGCAACGTGGGCGTGGTCTTCAAGGGCTCCGGCTTCTACCGCACCGACTCGCGCAAGTCCGACGCCGCATCATCGGCCTCGGGGACGTCTTCCGATAGCAGCGGCACCAGGTCCGATACAGGCAAGTCCGACACCGGCAAGTCCGACACCGGCAAGTCCAGTTCTGCCAAGTCCGACACCGGCAAGTCCA
>CAZLMT010000063.1:0-10846 GCA_964560615.1 uncultured Actinomyces sp. | reverse complement strand
CAAGTCCGACACCGGCAAGTCCAGTTCTGCCAAGTCCGACACCGGCAAGTCCACCTCTGGCAAGGCCGCCACTCCCTCGACGTCGTCGTAACCAGCTGATCACCGTCGCCTGTGGACGACGCACACCACGCAAGCGTGCTGGCGCCTAGCGTCGGGGCGTGACCTCCGCCCGTCTGTTCATCCATCGATTCCGCCGTCCGATCGCTGCTACGTGCGCGGCGCTCGCCGTCCTATTCGTGGCATCCGCTCTGCGCCCCGCCTCACCTGATCTCGTGTCGATCGTCGTGGCGGCCCAGGATCTCCCGGGCGGATCCTCCCTCGGAGCCGACGACATCGCCCTCGCCGATGTGCCCGTCGCATATCTGCCTCCTGGCAGCCTCGCGGACGCGGAGAGCGTGCTCGGCCGCACGATCGCCGGCGACATCGCCTCAGGCGAACCCATCACCTCGAGTCGACTCGTGACCACCGGCCCGCGCTCTGACGGCCTCCACACCGTGCCCGTGCGCCTGGCCGATGCCGAGGCTGCCGACCTCCTCGTCCCCGGATCCGTCGTCGACCTCGTCCTGACTTCCGGGGACATCAGCGGCCAGGTTGTCGCCGAGGGGGCGAAGGTGATCACGGTCCCGCGACGCGCCACTTCGACGGGTCTGGGGCCCTCGTCGCGCACCGCGGGTAGTCTCATCGTCGTTGCGACGGATCGCCGCACCGCAGTGGCACTGGCCGCCATGGGCACGCAACCGGGCTTCGGGGTCGTTCTGCGCTGACCCGTGACCGGTCCGTCTCGGGCACAGAGAGATCGGGAGGAATGCGCGCATGATCAAGGGATTCAAGGAGTTCGTCTTCCGCGGCAACGTCATCGACCTCGCGGTGGCCGTGGCCGTCGGCACCGCGCTCGCCGCCCTCGTCGCGGCCGTGACCCAGGCGCTCATCGAGCCGATCGTCGGCTGGATCCTCAGTCTCCTTGGCGGATCCGATGGCATCGGCGGCACCATCACCTTGTCGCAGGGCTACGAACTCAACTTCGCGCTCCTCATCGGCGCGGTGATCACCTTCTTTGTCACGCTCGCGGCGCTCTACCTCTTCTTCGTCGCGCCGATGAATAGGTACCGGGCGATGACGGGCCAGGGCGGCGTCGACACGAGGCCCCCCGACGTCCAGTTGCTCGAGGAGATCCGCGACCTGCTCAAGCAGCAGGCCAATGGCACCAAGTCTGCGGACTGACGCTCAGCCGTGATGGGGCGGCCGCTGCTCCAGGTAGTGGCGGTCGTCGTAGGAGTCCACACCCTCGTCCGAGGTGATGTCCGGGAGCAGCCCGCTTGCCGGCACCCTCGGTCTCACCGCTCCCGCTGCGACCAGTGACTCGCCGATGGCTCGACCCAGCAGCGCGATGTCGGCCGCGTCGATGACGAAGGACGGTGAGACCTGCAGGGCACCCGAGGCGAGATTGCGGGTGAGCACGCCGCGCTCACGCAGACCAGAGAGGACCCGGGCCGGGACTCCCGCGGCCTTGGCCTCGGACGTGTAGTCCACCGCGGCGAGGAGTCCCACGCCAGCACGCACCTCACTCACCACGTCGTACGCCGCAAGCGGGTGCAGGGCCGCGGCCAATTGATGCTGGAGGATGTCGACCCGCGTGACGAGGCCCTCGCGCTCGAGTACATCGAGATTGGCCAACGCGACCGCGCACGCGGTGGCGTGAGCGGAGTAGGTGTAGCCATGCCGCCACATCACGGGCTCGGGGCCGGGTGTCCAAAAGGGGGCGGCAACGCGACCCGCGACGAGCACCGCACCCAGCGGGATGTAGCCCGAGGTGATGCCCTTGGCGGTGAGCATCACATCGGGATCGAGGGACCAGCGCCCGCTGGCGAACATCGCGCCGGCGCGCCCGTAGCCGCAGATCACCTCGTCCGCCACGAAGAGCACTCCGTGCGTGCGGCAGATCTCGCGCACGCGGGAGAGATAGCCCTCCGGCGGCGCGTAGACGCCTCCTGCGCCGATGATCGGCTCGCAGAAGAACGCCGCCACATCCGATCTCGATGCGAGAAGGCGCTCAAGGGCATCGGCGTCATCCCAGGGCACCTGCACCACTGCGGGATCAAGGTCGCCGTGGCCCGCTCGATTGGCCTCGATGCCCGCCAGGCTCGTGCCCGCGAGGTGCATGCCGTGATAGGCGTGCTCGCGCGTGACGATGAGGCTTCGCTCCGACTCTCCCACCTCGGCCCAGTAGCGGCGCACGAGTTTCACGGCCGTGTCGACGGAGTCGCTGCCCCCGCTCGTGAGGAAGATCCGCGCATCCGCCATCGGTGCCATATCGGACAGCCTCTGCGCGAGGTCCAGGGCCGGCCGCGTCGCAAGGTCACCGAAGGCGGAGTACGACGCGAGTCGACGCATCTGCACCGACGCTGCCTCGGCGAGCTCCGCACGTCCATGACCGACATTGCAGTACCACAGCCCCGCCGCAGCATCGAGGTACCGACGGCCCTGCTCGTCGACGACATAGGCACCTTCGCCATGGTCGATGACCAACTCCCCCGATGCGGCGACGGCAGCCATGTCGGCGAAGGGATGCCAGAGGCGGGTGACCGACCCCTGAGCGGATCTCGCGTGCTCCACGGGCGCAGGCTAGCGTGGCACCTGTGCGCATCATCCTGCTCGGAGCCACCGGCTACACCGGCCGCCTCACCGCCGAGGCAATGGTCCGAGCAGGCCTGGCCCCCGTGCTCGCAGGCCGCCGCCACGACGCCCTCGTCCGGCTCGCCGATCGCCTCGCCCCCCTGGCGCCGCGACCTTCGACCGAGCCCGGCATCGCGGTGGCGGACGCCGGCGACCCCGCCTCGGTACGACGCCTGATCGAGTCCCCCGATGACGTCCTGGTGTCGACGGTGGGACCCTTCGTCGAATGGGGCGACGCCGTTGTCGAGGCTGCGGTCGATGCCGGTGCGGCGTACCTCGACTCGACGGGTGAGCCTCCCTTCATCCGGCGCATCTTCGAGGTCTACGGTCCTCGCGCCGCTGCCAGCGGCGCACGACTCATCACCGCCTTCGGATACGACTACGTGCCGGGCAACCTCGCGGGCGCACTGGCCCTGCGTCGATGCCTGCGCGCTGGCAGGCCCGCCACGCGACTCGACATCGGCTATTTCATCGAGGGAGCCTTCGGCATCAGTTCCGGCACACGCGCCAGTGCGGCGGGCGTCTTGCTCGCGCCCAGTTATGCCCGCCGGGCAGGCACGCTGATCGAGCGGCGCTCGACCGGGGGTCGCACGCGCGAGTTCGATCTCGGTCGCGGCCGGACCTGGAAGGGCCTGCCCGTGGCCGGGTCGGAGCACCTCGCCCTCCCGCTCACCGACCCCGACGTCACCGATATCGAGGTCTGGCTGGGATGGGCCGGTCGCTGGACCCCGGCAGCGGCGTACGCCGGCACCGCGCTCGGTGCATTCGCGGCCGTGCCCGGCGCGGGTGAGCGGGCGATGCGCGCACTGCGTCAGCGGCTCGGACGCACGACCGGCGAGGGCCCGGACGCCGCAGGTCGTGCCGCCGCGCGCACCGTCGTGCAGGCCGAGGCCTTCGATGCCGTCGGTCGCCCCCTCACCACGGTGCGTGTAGAGGGCCCCTCGCCGTACGACCTCACGGCCGAACTCCTCGCGTGGGGTGCAGCCATGTCGGCCACGCGGGCGATCACGCCCGGTGCGCACGGACCTGTCGACGCCTTCGGCCTCGATGCGCTCGAGCGTGGCTGCGCCGATATGGGACTCATCGCGGTCACCTAGGGGTGCGCGATTGACCGAGACGTCGATGCCCGAGACGACGATGACCCAGACGACGATGCCCGAGGTCGCGTGGCGCGAACGCCAGGCGGTCCATGCCGCGCGCGTCGATCCGTGGATCACTCCGCGCCTGGAGCGACGCCGACAGGGTCAGCGACACCCTGTCGATGACTTCCTCTTCGACTACTACTCGTGGCGCCCCGCACAACTCGCCCGCTGGCATCCCGGGGCCGGCGTACTCCTCACCGGCGATGTGGCGCAGTTCGGTGACCTCCGGGGCTACCAGGTCGACGACGATGGCGCTCGGGTGGACCCCGCGGCGCTACCGACCGAGGTGATGCGTGCCTGTCTGCGCTTGATGGAAGCGACAGCATCGCGACCGCCGGCCTACGCGTGCTTCGGCAGGCATGAGTGGGCCATGGTCTACCGCCAGCCCGCCGACGCCGTGCGCCACGCATCCTGGCCACTCCGCCTGCCACCTGACGCGATCGCCGACGTTGTCGAGTCCGCCCCGCTCCGCTGCACACACATCGACGCCTTCCGCTTCTACACCGCGGAGGCGAGACCGCTCAACGTCATCCAGCCCACGCGATCCAGTCAGCACGATGATGAGCAGCCCGGCTGCCTCCACGCCACCATGGACCTCTACAAGTGGTGCTTCCGCTCCTACCCCGTCATCGGCTCCGAGCTCACAGCGGACTGCTTCGCGCTCGCACGCGAGGTGCGCGCCGTCGATATGCGCGCGTCTCCCTATGACTTCCGCGACCTGGGCTACGCCCCGATCCCCATCGAGAGTCCCGAGGGACGCGCAGAGTACGTCGAGCATCAACGCGACTTCGCCGAGCGCGGTGGGCGGCTGCGTGCCCGTGTCATTGAAGACCTACGGGCCGCCCTCGACGTGAGTATCCCGGCATGAGCGCCCAGGCCGGGGTAGCCCTGCTGCGCCTCGCGGCCTTCGGCGTCGCAGCCACCCTCGTCGGCCTGGTGCTCGCGGTCTTCTCTGCGGGCGCATCGACTCCCGATGAGGTCGCGGGGATCGCGACGCTGCAGACCGCGGTGTTCTTCTTCGGTCCGATTGCCGCTATCGCCACGCTCGCCTTCATCGTGGTCCTCGCGCTCACCCGCCCCGCATCGCTTGCCCATCGCCGGACCACGGCGCGCATCGTCGCCGTGGGCTACGTGATCGTGGGCACGGGGCTGGCGCTCTTGCTGGCCTCGACCTGGTGGGGACTCATCGGCGGCCTCGCCTCCGGCATTGCGGCAGTGCTCGCATGGTGGCTGCTCGGGCGGCCGGACACCCGGCCCATCACCTAAGCGCGCGGATAGGGCACGCCCGAGGCATCCAACTCGGCCAGGATCTCCTCATAGCGAGCGTCGATCCGGGCTGCGGTGGCGTCGTCGTAGTCGCGACGCCACCTGCCGATGTGCGCCTGCTGGGGCAGGACATTGGCATCGAACCACTGCGAGAGGCGACGGTCTGGCCCGACCCCGATCCCCTCGAGGAGGGCTGCGAGCGTGGCCTCGCGATCGGTGACCGTCAGCTCGTGCAGGTCGACGCGGAGGAATCGCCCGGGAGGACACGCCTGCTCAGCCCGGGCGGCATCGATCATCCGCTCGCGCCACTCCTCCAGTGCCGTGAAGACGTCCGTCGGGCCGAACGGCTTGGAGACGAAGGATGCGGCGACGTCACGGCCATCGCGCATCATGTGAACTACGACGGCGTCAGGGAAGAGCGCGAGCACTCGGTCGGCGGCCCGGGCGTTCGCAGGCGTCGTGTCGACCCACCTGGCCTTGCCCTCGCCGCGTGCCTGGGCATCCGCCCACTTCCCCGAGGACACGATCGACTCTGCGAAGTGACGCGATGCGCGCGCAGGGTTGTCCGCGAATCCCGCGACATACTCCTCGCAGGCAGCCCGCATCTCCTGCTCATCGAGCCGGCGGAAGAGACCCGAGCGTGCACCCGATGGCTTGATGCGCACATACCAGTGCTCCCAGAGCGCATCCACGACCTGCTGCGGCGCCACCTGGCCCGCCAGGGCATCGGCGACGCCGCCACGCGAGGCGATGAAACGGAGTTCACGCGGGTTGGTCGCACGCAAGTCATGGTGTCGACCGAGGAGGCGCCCCGCGATCGTGGTGCCGCTGCGCCCCGTGCCGCCTACGAAGACAGGCCTCTCGGGCACGAGCCACTCGGTCATGGGACGCGACTCACTTGCGCTTGCGATTAGCCCGCTCCGCGCGACGGCGCTCGGCTCGACTTGCGTTGGGATCGACCTCGATCTCCTCGCCGTCGGCCTGAAGGGTCTCGTGAGCCACGCCTCCATCGGCCGAGGGCGCGGAATACTCGAGCACCTGCGGGCGCGCGGGACCGAGCCCCTTGGCGGTGATCTCGGGTGCCGCCTTGGCTGCCTGCGCGGACTTGGCAGCGGCCGCGATCGCCTGCACCGCGGCCGACGCAGGAGCCTCCGTGACGACGGCCGCGGCCTGGGCCGCTTCCTCGCTGACCGTGGGAGGTGCCTGGACCTCGACATTGAAGAGGTAGCCGACCGTCTCCTCCTTGATGGCTTCCATCATCGCGGTGAAGAGCTCGTAGCCCTCGCGCTGGTACTCGATCAGGGGATCTCGCTGGGCCATCGCGCGCAAACCGATGCCATCGCGGAGGTAGTCCATCTCGTAGAGGTGCTCGCGCCACTTGCGGTCAAGGACCGAGAGGATGACGCGGCGCTCCAGCTCGCGAGTCACCTCCTCGCCCAACTCCGCTTCCCGCCGGTCGTAGGCAAGGTGGATGTCATTGGTCAGCTCCTCGGTGAGGAACTCTGCCGAGAGGCCCGCGCGACCGGAGCCGGACTGCTCCTCGAGCTCCTCCACGGTGATGCCCACCGGGTAGAGCTGCTTGAGCGCCGTCCACAGCTGGTCCAGGTCCCAATCCTCGGGATAGCCCTCGGCCGTCGCGGAGGTGACGTACTCGGCGACGACCTCATCGAGGAAGGTGCGCACCTGATCGTGGATGTCGGCACCTTCGAGGACCTGACGTCGCTCGTCGTAGATCACCAGGCGCTGGCGATTGAGCACATCGTCGTACTTCAGGACATCCTTGCGGATCTCGAAGTTCTGGGCTTCCACCGAGGTCTGCGCGGACCGGATGGCGTTGGTGACCATCTTGGCCTCGATGGGCACATCGTCCGGCACGTTGAACCTGCGCAGGAAGGCGTCGACCATCTCCGCCTTGAAGAGTCGCATGAGGTCGTCCTCGAGCGAGAGGTAGAAGCGGGTCTCACCAGGGTCTCCCTGGCGGCCGGAGCGGCCACGGAGCTGGTTATCGATACGCCGCGACTCATGACGCTCGGTGCCAAGCACATACAGGCCGCCGAGCGCGATGACCTCCTCGTGCTCACTCTCCACGGACGCCTGCGCTGCAGCCAGGGCCTCGGGCCAGGCCTTCTCATAGGCCTCGGGATCCTCGACAGGGTCGAGCCCGCGTCGCTCGAGCTCTTGCGCGGCACGGAACTCGGGGTTGCCACCGAGCATGATGTCGGTGCCTCGACCCGCCATGTTGGTGGCGACCGTCACCGCTTGCTTGCGACCCGCTTCGGCGATGATCGAAGCCTCGCGCTCGTGGTTCTTTGCATTGAGGACCTCGTGGCGCACGCCACGCTTCTTGAGCTCCTGGGCGATGATCTCGCTCTTCTGCACGCTCGTGGTGCCGATAAGCACGGGTTGCCCGGCCGCGTGGCGCTCCTCGATGTCATCGATGACGGCGGCGTACTTGGCGTCCTCGGTGCGGTAGACGAGATCCGGCTCGTCCAGACGCACCATCGGTCGATTGGTCGGGATGGGCACCACGCCCAGCGTGTAGATCTGCTGGAACTCGTTGGCCTCGGTCATGGCCGTGCCGGTCATGCCCGAGAGCTTGTCGTAGAGGCGGAAGTAGTTCTGGAGCGTGATCGTGGCCAGGGTCTGGTTCTCCGCCTTGATCTCCACGCCTTCCTTGGCCTCGATGGCCTGGTGGAGTCCCTCGTTGTAGCGCCGGCCCTTGAGGAGGCGACCGGTGTGCTCGTCGACGATGAGGATCTCACCGTCGAGGATGACGTAGTCGCGGTCCTTCTTGAAGAGTTCCTTGGCTCGGACGGCGTTGTTGAGGAATCCGACGAGCGGAGTGTTGACCATGTCGTAGAGATTGTCGATGCCGAGCTGGTCTTCGACCTTGTCGATCGCGGATTCCAAGACGCCGATCGTCTTCTTCTTCTCGTCCACCTCGTAGTCCTCGTCGATCTTGAGGAGACGGGCGATTCGGGCAAACTCGGAGTACCACTTGGTGGGCTGGTCGGCGGGTCCGCTGATGATGAGCGGAGTCCGAGCCTCGTCGACGAGGATGGAGTCGACCTCGTCGACGACAGCGAAGTTGTGCCCGCGCTGGACCATCTCGGCGGTGGACCAGGCCATGTTGTCGCGCAGATAGTCGAAGCCGAACTCGTTGTTGGTCCCGTAGGTGATGTCCGCCGCGTAGGCCTCGCGACGCTCCGCGGGCGTCATGTGCGCCAGGATGACGCCGACATTCAGGCCCAGGAAGCGATGGATGCGGCCCATCCACTCGGCATCGCGCTCGGCGAGGTAGTCGTTGACGGTGACGACATGCACGCCCTTACCGGAGAGTGCATTGAGATACGAGGGCAACGTGGCGACGAGGGTCTTGCCTTCGCCCGTACGCATCTCGGCGATGTTGCCCAGATGCAGCGCCCCTCCACCCATGAGCTGGACGTCGTAATGGCGCTGGCCGAGGGTGCGGCGTGCCGCCTCGCGCACCGTGGCGAAGGCCTCGGGGAGGAGATCGTCGAGGGTCTCACCGTTGTCCAGCCGGGTGCGGTACTCCGCCGTCAGGCCCCGCAACTCCTCGTCCGTCATGGCGACGAAGTCGTCCTCGATGGCGTTGACCTGTTGGGCGATGCCCTCGAGGGTGCGGAGCGTCTTTCCCTCGCCCGCGCGGAGGATCTTGTCCAGGATGCCCACCAGGTCATCCTAGACAGTCCGATCCCCCTAGCCAGTCCCGGCAGGTGCAGAGGTGCCTGAGAGCGAGCCCTCGCCGTCGATGCGCACCAACCCCCAGCGAGCTGCGCGCACCACGGCCTCGGTGCGCGAACGCACCTGGAGCTTCTCGTAAAGACGCCGCACATGGTTCTTGACCGTGTTGTCACTGATCACCAGGGCCTCGGCGATCTCCCGGTTGGTGCTCCCGGAGCACAGCAGCGACAGCACCTGGGCCTCGCGGCGGGTCAGAGCCGGCGGCCGGCCACCCGCGCCGTCAGCACGCGCGCCCGCATTGACCACCGTGCGACCCTCCGCCACCGCGCGGGCCGCCTGCACGAGGGCGGACTCGTCGATGCCGCGGTCCACGGCTCCGCGGGCGCCCGCGGATACGAGCCCACCCAGGAGATCCGGCGTGGCCGCCCCGACGACGACCAGCAAGGGGACACCGCCCCACGAGTCGCGCATGCGGGTCACGTCCGCGGACGTGGCCAGACCCGGGAGTTCCCACACCACGACGCTCGGTCCGATGTTGGTGCCCGCGGACTCCTCGATGACATCCCACCCGGCGTCGACCAGCATTGCTCCTAGGCCGCGGCGCACTACCGGCGTCGCGGCGACGACAACGGCGATGAGATCTGTCTCCCGTGAAGCAGGCACCCCACCAGTCTGGTGGAGCCGACTACCCGATGGAGCGCGAGGTAGCCGCCATCGCCGCGGCCCACCGGACCTCGCCCCCTGCCGCACGCAGGGCTCGGGCACCCTCTGCAAGCGTGGCGCCGGTCGTCACGATGTCGTCGACGAGGACGATGGAAGTCCTCGGTGCCGTCCGGCAGGCAAGTGCCCCCGTGAGATTTGCCCTGCGCTCCTGCGCAGACAGGCCGGCCTGATCGCGGGGCTGCCGCGTGAGGTGCAGGCAGCGCGCGACGTCGATCCGGCAGTCTCGGGCGACCTCCGCGATGGCAAGGCGCACCACTCGGTCCCATGCGTCCTCACCCCGACGCCTGCGGGCGGCGGGGGATGACGGAATGGGCACGACGGTCAGGTGCGGGCTCCCGCGATCAGCGCGTCCCTCCTCCTCCGAGATGACCGCACGCAGTGCGACGGAGAGCGCGTGCGCCAGGTGCACGGCCGCATCGCGGCGGCCACGCTCCTTCCACGCGGTGATGATCGAGCGCGTGATGCCTTCGTAGTCCGATGCCACGTACGTCGGCATCCAGCCACGCGGAGTAGGCGCAGGAGCATGCGGGCGCGCGGGACCGAGGAGGTGCGTCTCGCAGAGCGCGCACACTGCCGACCCGGGACGCTGGCAACCCGCGCACGTCCCCGGCGCGCCGAGCGACACGACTTCTGCGAGGGCGGTGCCGACGAGGCGTGCCACAGGGGCCCAGCGGACGCGTGCGAGTCCTGAGTCGCGTGTGAATCTCATCCTCCCAGTGGCCCACGGGATACCGAGCCGGCGCACGGCCCGCCGAAGGCTCGTGGACGAGGGGCGCGGGCCGCGCCTGTGCGCAAACCCCGGAGGGCGGGGTAGTCTGTCCCCACGCCCGCCGGACCATCGAAGCCTCGTGCCGTCCGCCGGCCACTCCACTTTTTCGAGGTGCACTTCCATGTCTGTTTCCCATACCCCCGACTACAAGGTCGCCGATCTCTCCCTCGCCGCCTTCGGCCGCGATGAGATCCGGCTCGCCGAGCACGAGATGCCCGGCCTCATGGCCATGCGCGAGGAGTTCGGCTCGCGTCAGCCGCTCAAGGGTGCACGCATCACCGGCTCCCTCCACATGACCGTGCAGACGGCGGTCCTCATCGAGACCCTCGTGGCGCTCGGCGCCGAGGTGCGCTGGGCCTCCTGCAACATCTTCTCCACCCAGGACCACGCGGCCGCGGCCGTCGTCGTCGGACCCGATGGCACGCCTGAGGATCCGCGCGGGGTCCCCGTCTACGCCTGGAAGGGCGAGACGCTGGATGAGTACTGGTGGTGCACCGAGAAGGTGCTCCTGTGGCCCGACGGCGCCGGCCCCAACATGATCCTCGACGACGGCGGTGACGCCACGCTG
>CAZLMT010000062.1:0-14217 GCA_964560615.1 uncultured Actinomyces sp. | reverse complement strand
GCCAGCGGCAGCGAGGTCCGCGGCGAGCCGCTCGCCTTCGCCGACGCGCACGGCCTTGGCCGAACGCAGCGCGATGACACCGTCGCTGACGGTGAAGGCCGGGTCATAGGTGAAGCAGGAGTCGGGGAGGCCCTCCAGCGGGGGCAGCTCGATCACGTCGCAGCCGAGGCGCTGCAGGATCCCGACGAAGGCAGCGTGCTGCTCCAGCAGGAGATCGACGTCGAGGGGCTGAGCCCAGTGCGCACGCGCGAAGTCCGATGCGGGAGCGGGTGCCCGCACCGCGACGCGACGCAAGGCACCGGTCATCGAGGTGACGCCGTAGTCCATGTGACCTCCTTCGCCCGCAGACACTAGCCCCCCAACCGGGCGAGGATCGAGGTGAGGCGCATCTGGTTGTAGCGAAGAACGAGGAAGAAGACCATGTTGCCGATGAAGACGATGCAGAACCAGAGCAGGATCAACTGCCAGGGATTGAACGGCACGATGATGAGGAAGGTGAATGCAGAGAAGAAGTGCACCCATTCGCCACGGCGCACTTCGATGAGGTAGGCCCGCAAACTCGGCGCATCAATCCCGAAGAGACTCGACTTGCTCTCGCCACCCAGCCAGGAGCCTCCCTCAGGCAGCCACTTGGCAAACCACGGGATGCCGATCCGGCGATACACCCGGACCCGGTCCCAGCGAGTGAGGCGAAGGGGGCCGATGTCGCGAGCGAACCACCGATCAGGACAGCGCGGCGCGATGAAGCCGATGACGACCGCGCACGCGGCGAGAATGAGGAAGTCGATGATGCCCAGACGAAGCATCTCTCCTCCGTCCATCTCTCCTCCCTCCTCGACCGTTGCCCGCGAGCAGGCTACCCGCGGGCACCCAGGTCACCTCGACGCTGACCGTTGACCCAATACCGGACCATCGCGGTTTCATGGGACTAGCATCACGGCGTGGCACTCTCACGTCGTCGGTTCATCGCGGCCACATCCGCGCTCGCAGCATCCTGGGGCGTGTCACTCGAGGTCATGGGCAGGAGCCTGGCCGCGCCCCTGAAGGCGACCGACGCTCCCACCACCCTCCTGCAGACCATTAAGTTCGCCGCCCAGCCGGTGCGCGGCGACTACCGCACACTCCTCGCGGGGGCTGGTGAGGACTTCATCCCGCGCTATGACCTCCTGGGGCGCGAGGCCGACGCAGCGCGGACCTCTGCGCGCCGCTCCCTCTACTACTTCGCGCACCTGTCGGATATCCATGTGATCGACGCGCAGACACCCGCGCGCATGGACGCCATCCAGAGCATCTCCCCCAACCTCTTCACCGATGCCTGCCGGGCACAGGACACTCTGACGGTGCACGTCCTGGCCTCCATGGTGGAGAGCGTGGCGGCGTCGCAGACCAGCGCGGTGACAGGCGCTCCGCTCGCGAGTGCGCTCAGCACGGGTGACAGCGCCGACAACCTGTCGCAGCTGGAGACCCGTTGGTACATCGACATCCTTGATGGCAAGGAAGTGCTGGCCAACAGCGGTGCGGCCGGCGCCTACGAAGGGCCGCAGGTGTGGTCGGAAGCGACGTACGCCTACCACCCTGAGGATCCCGCGGTCGACGTCTTCGGCCCCCTGGGATTCCCCACGGTGCCGGGGATGCTCACAGCCGCAGTGAGCAATCCCGTGCAGAGCCAGGGTCTGCCAGTGCCGTGGTACGCCGTTTACGGCAACCATGACGCGACCTTCATGGGCACGTTCCGCCCCGACCCCGCGCTCTTTGCCTGGGCTGTCGGTGACCGCAAGGCCGCGACCGGCGAGGCACTTGCGATCAACTGGCTTCAGGGATTCGCGAGCGACCTCAGCGCGGCGCAGATGGCGGCCAACGCCATCCGCCAGCAGCTCGGCCTCCTGCCGGGGCTCAAGACGGTCACTCCCGATCCCGCGCGCAAGCTGCTTGAGCGCACCGACTTCATGCAGGCACATCTCGACTCACCCGCGGTGCCGGGACCCGTGGGCCACGGATGGACCCAGGCCAACGTCGATACCGGCCAGACCTGGTGGAGTGCGGACCTCACTCCCTACCTGAGGGTCTTCGGCCTGGACACCTGCAACATGGCGTCAGGCGCCGACGGCGCGGTGCCTGAGGATCAGTTCACGTGGCTCGAAGCGCAGTTGGCACAGTGCGAGACCGAGGGCCGGCTCGCGATGGTGTGCAGCCACCATAATTCCCTCACCATCGAGAACGACGCCAAGCCGGTGTGGGGCGGACAGCGCCTGGTGCATGCCGAGGAGTTCATCGCGATGCTCCAGCGCTATCCGGTCTGCATCGCGTGGCTCAACGGCCACACGCACATCAACACCATCAAGGCGCACCCGCGCCAGGGTGGAGCGGGCGGCTTCTGGGAGATCACGACCGCCTCCTGCGTCGACTTCCCACAGCAGCAGCAGCTCGTCGATGTGGTGGACAACCGCGACGGCACGATGTCGATATTCGTCACCGCCCTCGACCACGCTGCTCCACCCACGTGGACTCAGGGCGATCTGAGCCAGACGGGACTGGCCTCGCTCAGCCGAGAACTCGCCGCCAACTCCCCGCTGTCCAATCCGACGTTGCTCGCAGGATCACCGCTCGATCGCAATGTCGAGTTGCTCATGCCCGCGCCCTTTGACCTTTCCTCCATCACAGACGCCGCGATCGAGGCCGAGCACATGAAGGCGAGAGCACAACTCGTGGCGCACGGAGGTGCGGCATGAAGCGCTTTGCCGCCGCTATCGCCGTGTCCACCGCGGCGCTCATGCTCACGGCATGCTCCCAGGTGGCATCGCTGACCCCCGTGGGCGGCAGCAGCATCACCAGCGTGCGCAACGCCGCCAACGACGTGCTTATCGAGCAGTCCGTGCCGATCCTCGTCGCACCCACGTGCACCGCGGTGGACACCGGCTTCACGTGCGTCGGCTCGACGCTCGATGGCGCCGAGATCCTCGTGACTGCGGCGGGCACTGCGCCCTACGACATGTCGATCTCCGTCGGGGGCGCAGTGATCTTCGAGGGCAACGCGCAGGCTGTCCTCGACGCTGCCGTGCTGGAGGGGTCATGAGCACCACGACGGAGCAGACGCCGCTCTATCGCGTGAGCGTGCTCGCCACCGGATTCGCTCGCATGTGGCGCGCCTGGCGGCTCCTGCTGCCCGTCGTCATCGTCAACGCCCTGGTGCAGGGCATCCTGCTGCTCTCCGGAGTGCTGCCCTACCTCACGATCGTCTTCGTCTTCACCGCCCTGCTGTCCTTCGTCATCCTCGTCGCGTCCTTTGGCCTCATCGCAGCGGCGATGCTGCAAGCGGTCGAGGGGCCTGTGTCGTCTGGTGCAGCGGTCGACACCCTTCGCGATCGCACGTGGCCGCTCCTCGCCTGGTCACTGGGCCTGGTGCTCATCGCCATCGCCGGCTTCGCCCTCTACGTCGTACCCGGCTTCGTCGTCCTGGCTCTGACGCCGTACCTCCTGCTCGCTGTCATCGATGGCAGTCGCAACCCCGTAGCCGCCAACTTCCGGACCATCGGCGCGCGCTGGGGTCGCTGGCTTGTCACGGTCGTGCTCATGGGCGTCATCTGCTTCGTGATGTGGTTCCTATCCGCGCTGGACGGCTTCTTCGTCACCGGTGCGCCCGGCGCGATCATCGCGTGGCTCGTGCTCGGACTCGTCTCAGCGTGGTTCACCTGCGCCTGGGCGCTGGTCTACCGCTCGGTCAATCCTCGGAGCTAACAGCCAGTCGCGGGACACCGGTGAGCGATGTCCCGCGACTGCACGCTGCGGAGGGAGTGGGATTTGAACCCACGGAGACGGGTTACGCCTCAACGGTTTTCAAGACCGTCGCCTTCGGCCGCTCGGCCATCCCTCCTCGTCGAGCGCACGCACTCGACGCGCACACCCTACCGGGCGTGACTCACTCGGTCGGCGCGACGAACTCCACTGCTGTCTGAGCCACCGCGATGATTGCCCAGGTGCCGCGATCATCGGCCGTGGTCACCCGGTACGCCGGGAGGATGAGAAGGGTGCCATCGGGCTGCCAATACTGCGCGAGAGAGAGTTCGGCGCCCGTCGCGACCGCCGGATCCCACCAGACCTGCACGCGTCGAGGGTCACCCTGCGGGACGCTCGGAGCCGCATCCGATGACACCGCCGCGTCATCGCGCGCCTCGGCCATCGGGACCACCCCGCCGAAGTCCAGCGGCGTAGGACCGAAGGCTGAGAAGCGTGGGTCGCTCGAGCGGATCACCGCGGTGCGTGCCCCGACGATGGGGTACGCCGGCACCTGCTCCAGCCCAGCCGCGAAGCCGTTGGCCCAGGCAACCGTCTCACCGGCGAAGGTGAAACTCCACGAGAGCTGCGTGCGCTGACCGTCGACGCGCTGCCAGGCGGTCACCCAGGTCGTGTACTCGTCCGAGCCCGACTCCCACTCCACGTCGATGCCGTCCACCGGCTGGTCGGATACGCCGAGGTTGGAGAGGATCTTGCGCGCCTGCCGGAGCGCATCGCGCTCGGAGATGGGCTCGATCGCCGGCGGGCACGCCTCAGGAGCTGCGGGATCTGCGCCAGAGGAGCCGGATGTGGAGCCGTCCGCGGGGGCGGGCTCGGGGAGCGGCACGACACCGCAGTCCCAGGGATTGATCGTCGGATCGGAGAAGGACCACGACACCGTCGCGTCCTCGCCCACCCAGATCGCAGGACCCATGCCGTCGATACTGCCGACCATCCAGCCGTACTCCTGCTTGGTCGGCTCACCCGCGAGACCGAACGCCGCGCCGAGCTGCCGGGCAAGGGCCTCCAGATCGACGCCCTCGGCGTCCAGGCGATAGCCCGGCGCCGTGCCGGGTACGTCGGGAAGGTCGGGACCGACCACCATCGATGTGCCGAAGCCGGGATAGATCATCGCCTTGTCGGCCACGGCCGGGCTGGCGGCAGCAGACATCGCCTCGGGGCTGCCCATGGGCGCATTCGCCGCACCGGGCTGGCCCGCGACCACGGGAATCGGCGGCGACGCGGCGCCCACGACCGGCAAGGAGTCCTCCGCGGCGGGCGCGGCGACCACGTCTCCCACAGGTGCAGTGCTCCGCCCCACGGCGACGCCGGCGAGAGCTGTGCCCGCCAGCAGCACGACGCCCGCGGCCACAGCGCCCACGGTGACCGCCGTACGCCGCCGACGCATAGGCACGACCGTCGACTGCTCAAGCGCACGCGCGCGGATGGCATCGAGATCAGGAAGGGGCGCTCCCTGGGCGGGATCAACCCCCTGCAGCCTCGAAAGCCCATCGGAGGCGGCTTCGTCATCTGGCCGAGCCGCAGGATCTGGTGTGTCGTCAGCCATGGTGGCTCCCTTCCACCTACGTCTATGTCAGGCGGAGGGGATTCCTTGCACGCCGGCCAAGGATTCCTCGAATCTTGACCGCGCGCGGGAGAGCGCTGCGGCCGCACCACCCTCGCTGATGCCCAGGGCCGTGGCGAGCTGCGCGCCATTGAGCCCTTCCCACGCGACGAGGCGCAGCACCTCTCGGTCACGCGGAGACAGACTCCGCCACGCATCGGCGAGGGCCGCGTCATCGGAGACGATCTCCGCAGGATCCGCCTCGTCGATGGCGTCGAGTGCGCCCAGGTCGGCGACGAGCACCTCCTGCGGGCGGCGTCGATAGTTGGCCAGTACCCGCCGAGCCACGGCGTAGAGCCAGGGCAATTCCGCATCCGCGGGGATGTCTGCTCGACGTCGCCAAGCGATGACCAGCACGTCGGCGGTCAGCTCATCAGCAGTCGAAGCCGGGTCCGGGATTCCCGTGAGGCGCCGATACAGGTAGCGGCGCACGTCTGAGGCATGAGCGTCGACCAACTCCTCGAGGGTCACCGCTCTCCTTCCCCAGCATCCGGACCTCACTGCGACGCACGGCTGAGTCTGCCGGATCCCCTAGGAGAAGCCGAGTCGCCGGGCATCCTCGGGTCGGTCAATGTCCGCCGAGGCCGACCACTGATCCATGATTGTTACGACCGTCTGTGGCCGTAGGTCGTCGAGCACCTGGCGGATCGACATGTCCCGGCCGTCGCCGTACGCCGCGACCACGGCCCTGAGGGGAGGGACGGCGTAGACCGCCGTCATCGGCTGCTCGCGCCCCGACGCATCGGTCACCACCGCAGCCGCTGCATCGTCGATGACCTGGCGCAATGCCGCGACAGCATCACCTCCCGCCAGTGCATCCCCCGCGAGCACGGCCACATGGGTCACGCCATCGGGCAGGCAGGCAAGACCGGCGATCAGCGCAGCGCACGGCCCGCCTCCGGGTGGATCCTCGCGCGTCCAGACGACCGTGGCCGGCCCGCCACCCTCGGTTTTCGCCAGTTGCGCGGACTTCGGGGGAGTCAAAACTCCCTCTAACTGGCGAAAACCGGCGCGCTCGGGGCCCACGACGATCACGGGATCGGCCATCTGCGCGATGCCGGCGACGGTCAGCTCGAGCAGGCTTCGTCCCTGGGCATCGCGCAAGGCAAGCTTGTCGGCACCGAAGCGACGTGACTCGCCGCCCGCGATGACGATCGCGGCTAGGGAGCCCACTCCGGCTTCCGCTTCTCCAGGAAGGCCGTCATGCCTTCGCGCGCCTCGACCGAGGTGAAGAGTCCTGCGGAGACCTCCGCCGTCCACGCAAAGGCATCGTCACGCGTCATCGCGGGCACTCGTCGGAGCAGTTCCTTGGTGCGCGCGACTGCCTCGGGGCCACCCAGACGCAGCTGATCGACGTACGCCGCGACCGCCGCATCGAGGGCGTCTGCCTCGACGACCCGTGTGACCAGGCCTGCGTCATGCACGCGCTCGGCGCTCACACGCTCGCCGGTGAGCAGGAGCTCCTGCGCGTCACGGCGGTGCATGACCTGCAGGCAGACGACCGAGATGATCGCGGGAGCCACGCCCACGCGGACCTCACTGAAGGCGAAACGCGCGTCGGCCGAGGCGACGGCGACATCACACGCGGCCACGAGGCCGTTGCCGCCGCCGGCCACGTGACCTTGGATGCGCGCGATGATCGGCTTGGGGTGGTCGAGCATCGCGACAAGCACGTCGACGAGCCCGCTCGTGCCACCGGAGGCGAAGCCGCCACTCGTCGCTGCCACCGCGCCCGCGAGGTCCGCACCGGAGCAGAAGGTCGTGCCACTGCCCGTGAGTACGACGACCCGCACGCCAGGGTCCTCCGCGGTCGCACGCAGGTGATCGAGGAGTAGGCCCATCGACTCGGCATCGAGCCTGTTCTTGGCATCGGGACGATCGAGGGTGAGCGTCGCGACCCCGGCGTCGATGCTGCAGGTGACCGGAGCGCTCACTTCTTGCCCATTCCTTCAAGCATGCTGATGACACGCAGCATGACCTCGTCCGCACCACCGCCGATGGAGACGAGGCGCGCGTCACGGAAGTAGCGCGCCGGCCACATCTCCTCGGCGTATCCCATGCCACCGTGGAACTGCACGCACGCGTCCGCGACCTCGCGCACAAGACGACCGGTCTTGAGTTTGGCCACCGTGGCCTCGCGGGTGACGTCCTGGCCGCAGATGTACTTGTCGGCGGCGTACTGCAGGAAGCCATCCATCGTGTCGACGTCGGCGTAGAGCTCGGCGAGGCGGTACTGCAGGTGCTGGTTGGCGAGCAGGGGCTTGCCGAAGGCGACGCGCTGCTGGAGGTAGTCCTTGGTGCGGTCCAGGGCGCGGCGCGCACCCGCGACGGCAATGTAGGCGCCCACGAGTCGCTCATCCTGGAACTGCGCCATCTGCTGCTGGAAGCCACGATCGGGCTCGCCGATGGTGTTGCTCACCGGCACGCGCACCTCGTCGAGCACGATCTCTGCGGTGTCACTGCAGCGATTGCCCATCTTGTCGATCTTGCGCCCGACACTGAAGCCGGGTGTCGAGGTGGGCACGATGATGAGGCTCATGCCGTGGTAGTCGCCAGGCTGCGAATCAGGGTCCGTGCGCGCGAGGAGGCACAGCCAGTCGGCCTGTGTGCCGTTGGTGATCCACATCTTGCGTCCGGTAATCACCCAGTCGTCGCCGTCGCGCACCGCACGAGTGCGGAGCCCCGCGACATCGGAGCCCGCGTCCGGCTCGCTCACAGCGATGGAGCAGACCATCTCACCGCGCAAGGTGGGCTCGAGATAGGTGCGCTTGAGCTCCTCGGAGCCGTAGCGGGCGAGGGCTGGAGTGGCCATGGATGTCTCCACCGCGATGGCCATGGGCACGCCCGCCGCGTCCATCCGCCCGAGCTCCTGTGCAAGGACGTAGGTGAAGGAGTGGTCGGCACCGCCTCCGCCGTACTCTGGGTCGTACTCCAGGCCGAGCGCACCGAGTTCGGCGAGCTTGGGGAACACCTCGTGAGCCGGGAAGATCCCAGCCTCCTCCCACTCGTCGACGTGCGGATTGATCTCCTCGTCGATCAAGCGGCGCAGCGACTTGCGGAACTGCTCGTGCTCCTCGGTGAACTCCATCATCTGCTCCTCACTCGGTGGTGCGACATCAGGTGGTGCGTAGGTCGAGAGCCCCAGCCCAAAGTTGCGTCAGGGTGGCGACGGCGGTCGCCTCGTCGTGATCCTCACCGCGACCGAACCAATGGCGGGCGAAGCCTTCGACCATGGCGCAGAGCGCCGCCGCGGCGGCGTGCGCATCCAGATCAGCACGGGCCTGCCCGTCAGCCTGCAGGTGACGGATAGTCGCCGCCACGCGCTCGACATGGGCTGCCCGCAAGCCCGTGAGCACGCCTCGGAAGGTCCCATCAGTGGTCGCTGCTTGCTCGACGACTTCGAGCAGTCGCGCATGCTCCCGGTAGGCGTCCAGGTAACGGCGATTGGCAAGGTCGATGCGCGCGAGCGGGTCATCGACCTCGGGGGTGCTCAGCGACGCGTAGAGACCATCGACGAGCGACTCCACCACCGCCATGAGCACGGCCTCCTTCGTCGCAAACCAGGTGTAGACCGTGCCGTGGCTGACACCCGCGGCCTCCGCGATGTCGCTCATGCGCGTGCCGTCGTAGCCCCGCTCCTCGAAGACTCCCCGAGCGGCCACCACGAGGGCGTCGCGGGTGCGGCGGCCGCGATCGGTGAGCGGGACGGCGCTCACGTGAGATCCGTCCCGGGTGCAGGCACGAGATGAGTGGGGACATCGACGAGCCGCGCACGCAGGTGCTCGCCGAGTCCCTTGGCCTGCGGATCGGAGCGGGCGTTCTCCGCGACGCCACGGCCGAGCAGGCCGTGGATGACGATGTTGACGGCGTAGAGGTTGGGCAACGGATGCACGTCAATGGCGAGCAGTGCCGTCTCGGGCAGCAGCTCGCGGACGCGATCCGGGGTGAGGTAGGCCGCGAGCCAGGAGTACGCCGCGTCGCGGTCGGGCACACCCGCCGGGATCCACACGCCGACATTGGCCGCACCGCCCTTGTCACCGCTGCGAGCACCGGCGATGCGGCCCAGGGGGAGCCGGACTATGTCGCCGTCGACGTGGGCACCCACCGACGCTGACGGTGACCGCCACAGGACAGGGGATTCCGCGAGCAGGTGGGGTGGTACCTCGACCGATGTCGCATCGACGGTGACGACGGGTCGAGCAGCACTGCGCGCGACCGTCGTCGGCCAGTAGACGCCGTAGGGCGTGGCTTCTCCCGGAGGAGCGGTGGGGAACATCCCGGGATAGGACGCGAGCGCAGACTCAACGACCGCGGTGGTGAAGGGTTTCCCGATCGCCTTGGGGTCCATATCGCGCACGGTGAGTCGAAGCAGTGACTGGGCATCCGCCGTGGACGCGGGGTCCTCCACCGTCGCGGGAGACCAGTCGACGTCGAGTTCGCGCACCGACAGGGTCGAGCGACTCGCCCGCGTGGCCGCCGACAGTCCCGGCTCCAGCGCGCTGGCGAGCGGGAGACCCGTGATAGTCCGGAGCGCAAGGTCAGCCTTTGCTTCCGCATCGAGACCGGTGACGACGAGCGTCATCGAATTGCGGAAGCCGCCGAGGTAGTTGGCGGCGACCTTGAGCCGCTCCGGAGGGGTCTCGCCTCGCACCTCGCTGATGCGCACGCGGTCCGTGCCCTCCTGCGTGAGGGTGATCGAGTCGAATCGGGCGGTGGCATCAGGATTGGCGTACGCCGCTCCGCCGATCTCGTAGAGCAGCTGGGCTGTCACCGTGCCGACCGTGACGGCTCCGCCCGTGCCGGGGTGCTTGGTGATCACGCTGGAGCCGTCTCCAGCGACCTCCGCGATGGGGAAGCCCACGTGCTCCATGCCCGCGAGCGAGGAGAAGAAGGAGTAGTTGCCGCCGGTGACCTGCGCACCGCACTCGATGGCGTGGCCGGCGACCACCGCACCCGCCAGACGATCAAGCATCTCGCGATCGCCGGCTGCGGCATCGGCGTAGGACCAGCCGTGCCACCACGCCGCGGGGCCCACGACCAGCGCAGCATCGGTGATGCGACCGGTGATGACGACGTCGGCACCCGCGGCCAGTGCAGCGGTGACGGGCTCGCCGCCCAGATAGGCGTTGGCGGTGAGGAAGCTGATGCCGTCGGAGGCCTCGCGCGTGTCAAGATTCGTCCACGGCTCATCGAGTTGGTCCATGCGCGGCATCAGGTCGTCACCGGAGACGACGCCGATGCTCACCGGGCCGATGCCGAGTTTCTCGACGATCTCCACAAGCGCATCGGCACAGCCCTGGGGGTCGAGGCCACCGGCATTCGACACGATGCGGATGCCGCGATCGCGGCAGGTGCCGAGGACTTGCTCCATCTGGGTCAGGAAGGTGCGCGCATAGCCGGCGCCCGGACCGTGCTTGAGGCGCTGCCGCGCCAGGATGAGCATGGTGAGTTCGGCGAGCCAGTCGCCACTGAGCACGTCGATGGGGCCGCCCTCGACCATCTCACGCGCCGCCGAGATGCGGTCGCCAAAGAACCCGCTGCAGTTGGCGATGATCACCGGGCGATTCACGCGTCGGCCTCCACCGGAGCAAGCACGGCCACGACCTGATGCGCGTCGACCGACTGACCGGCCTCGACGAGCACCTCGCTCACGACGCCGTCAGCATCAGCGGTGATGCGGTGCTCCATCTTCATCGCCTCGAGGACGACGAGTGTCTGACCTGCGCTCACGCGGTCACCGGGCGCGACCTCGACCACTGTGACGGTGCCGGGCACCGGCGTGGACGGGCCGGCAGCAGATGCACCGGCTTCGAGATCGGCGAAGCGCGGGCGCATGCGCCACTGCGTCGACCACAGTCCGTCGTCGACGCAGATCAGGCTGTCGTACGCCGACACAGTGTGCGTGACGCGCACCCCATCAAGGGTGACGACCACCTCATCTCCTTGCACCGAGACAGCAGCCTCGCCGAGATCGCGGCCCGGCTCGAGGTGCGCGTCGACGCCCGCGGGCACGATGCTCACGCGCAGGCCATCGCGCGACTCGCGATAGGCGATGGTCGCTCCCTCCTCCGCACCAAGGGGCGTGACGCCGACGAGCTCGGGCACGCTCGGCACATTGCGCCAACCGCGCGGCACGCCCGCGACCGCGTCGCCTCCGTGCGCCGCGATGGCCGTGAGGTGGCGATCGAGCACCTCGGCGGGCAACTCCGGCGCGAGCGTCGTGGGCTCCTGGTCGAGGAAGGCGGTCGTGGTGTCGCCCGCAAGGAAGCGATCCGACTGCAGGATCGCGATGAGTGACTCGCGATTGGTGACGAGGCCGTGGATGCGAGCGGCACGCAGGCCGCGTGCCAGCTGCGCCGCCGCAGTCGGACGATCAGCTGCCTGCGCGATGACCTTGGCCAGCATGGGGTCGTAGTAGGACGAGACGACCGAACCGGTCTCCACGCCGGAGTCAACCCTGAGCCCAAGGGGGGTCTCGAAGCACTCGAGAGTCCCCGTGTTGGGCAGGTAGCCACGCGAGGGATCCTCGGCGTAGAGCCGCACCTCGATGGCGTGACCCCAGGGCGCGATCTCCGCCTGCGCGCGCGGCAGCACCTCACCGCGCGCGACCCGGATCTGCCACTCGACCAGGTCGAGGCCGGTGACCATCTCGGTGACGGGGTGCTCCACCTGCAGGCGGGTGTTCATCTCGAGGAAGTAGAACTCCTGTGCGTCACCCTCCCCGGCGACGATGAACTCGACTGTGCCGGCTCCGACGTAGCCGATGCTCTGCGCAAGCGATACCGCAGCGGCGTACATCGGCTCAGCGAGATGAGCCGCAAGACCGGGCGAGGGTGACTCCTCGACGATCTTTTGATGGCGCCGCTGGATCGAGCACTCGCGCTCGCCGAGGTGCACGACATTGCCGTGGCTGTCGCCGAAGACCTGGACTTCGACATGACGCGACTCCGTGAGGTAGCGCTCGAGGAAGACGGTGGCATCGCCGAAGGATGCTTGCGCCTCGCGCCGCGCTGACTCGAGCGCCTCGGCGAGATCCTCGGGACGCTCGACGATGCGCATGCCCTTGCCGCCACCGCCGGCCGAGGCCTTGACCAGGAGCGGGTAGCCAACCTCGGCGGCCACCGTGGCCGCGTCGACACCGTCGCCGAGCTCCGCGCCCGGCACGAGTGGCACGCCCGCCGATGCGGCGAGGCGCTTGGCCTCGACCTTGAGCGCCATGGCGCGGATCGACTCCGGTGTCGGGCCGATCCAGGTCACGCCCGCGGCCATCATCTGCTCGGCGAAGCCGGCGTTCTCCGACAGGAAGCCATAGCCGGGATGCACGGCGTCGGCCCCGGAGCGGCGCACGGCGTCGAGGATCTGCTCGACGTCGAGGTAGGTCTCGGCGCTCGTCGCACCGCGCAGGGGGATCGCGATGTCGGCCTCGCGGACGAAGGGCGCGTCGGCGTCGGGCTCGGAGAAGACCGCCACCGTCTCGATGCCCATGGCGCGAGCCGTGCGGAAGACGCGGCGGGCGATCTCACCGCGGTTGGCGACCAGGATGCGTCGAATCTGAGTGGGCATCGCGATCACATCCGGAAGACGCCGTAGGCATCGGCGCCGGTGACGGGGGCGGAGTGCGCCGCGGAGAGCGCGAGCGTGAGTGCGGTGCGGGTGTCGCGCGGGTCGATGATGCCGTCGTCCCAGAGTCGGCCGGTGGCAAACAGTGCGGTGGACTGGCTCTCCACCTGCTGCTCGAAGGCATCGCGCATGGGGGCGAAGGCGGCCTCGTCGAAGTCGATGCCCATGCTCTCGGCCTTCTGCCGAGCCACGATGGTGAGCACGCCGGCGAGCTGCTTGGGGCCCATGACGGCGATGCGGTGGTTGGGCCAGGAGAAGACGAAGCGCGGGTCGTAGGCACGGCCTGACATGCCGTAGTTGCCCGCGCCGTATGACGCGCCCATCATCAGGGTGAGGTGGGGCACCGTGGAGTTGGACACGGCGTTGATGAGCTTGGCACCGTCCTTGATGATGCCGCCCTGCTCGTAGCGCGTGCCGACCATGAAGCCGGTGATGTTCTGTGCGAAGAGGATCGGCACGCCCATGCGATTGCAGAGCTGGATGAACTGCGCGCCCTTCTCGCTCTCCTCGCTAAAGAGGATGCCGTTGTTGGCGAGCACTCCCACGGCGTAGCCGCCGATGTGGCCCCACCCGGTGACGAGCGTCGTGCCGTAGAGCGGCTTGAACTCCTCGAACTCGCTGCCGTCGAGGATGCGGGCGAGCACCTCGCGCGCCTCGAAGGGCTGGCGCACGTCGGCACTGGGGATGCCGAGCAGTTCCTCGGGGTCGTAGGCCGGAGGGACGGGTGCGCGATCCGGTCCGGGACCGGCCTTGCTCCAGCGCAGGTGCTCCACGATCTGCCTGCCGATGCGCAGGGCATCGGGCTCGTCGAGCGCGAGGTAGTCGGCGAGGCCCGAGGTGCGCGCGTGCATCTCGGCACCGCCGAGATCCTCCTCGTTGGCGTCCTCGTCGATGGCCATCTTCACCAGCGGCGGGCCGCCGAGGTAGACGCGGGCAGCGTCCTTCTGCAGGACGACGTAATCGCTCATGCCGGGCACGTAGGCGCCGCCCGCCGTGCTGCTGCCGAAGACCAGCGTGACCGTGGGGATGCCAGCGGCAGAGAGCTGCGTGAGGTTTTTGAAGCTCGCACCACCGGGCACGAAGATCTCGGCCTGCTTCGGCAGGTCCGCGCCGCCGGACTCCGTCAGGCTCACCAGCGGCAATCGATTGATGCGCGCGATCTCCATGGCGCGCAAGCCCTTGGCGACCGATGTCGGTCCTTG
>CAZLMT010000061.1:0-14278 GCA_964560615.1 uncultured Actinomyces sp. | reverse complement strand
GGGCCCCGCACGGCTCGCTCAACGCGGCGACCTCAGCGCGCATCATCGCGCGCACGTCTGTCTCAGAGCGTAGGACTGGATCGGTCATGCACTGCAGGGCCAGTCCGTCAATCAGGGCATGAAGGCGACGTATCTCGACATCAATATCGCGACTGGAGTCCAGCAAACCCCGCTGCCGCATGCCGCGAAGGAGATCAGCAAGGCCGTCAGCGACGGACACATTGAGACGATGCAGCACCTCGGCAATCTCCGGGTCGGCACCGGCCTGCGCTGCGAGAAGCATCCACACTCCCGACATATGCCGGCGCCGCTCGCTCATGGGAACCAGAGTGCACAGCACCTCGGTTGCCTTGTCGGCGTCAAGGTCGAGGGGGTCCAGCGACACGACGAAATCGGTGTTCTCCTGCACCAGCTGGTCGACAGCAAGCCCCATGAGTTGGGGCATCGTGCCCACGTAGTGGCCGATGCTCGACTTGGGCATCCCCGCCTCTGCGGCGACGTGGCGCACGGACACTTCGTGGGCCCCATCACGGGCGACGACGCGCCAGAGAGCCTCGACGATGATGCGTCGGCGCTCGTCGTGATCCACGATCTTGGGCATGACCGGAGTTTATCAGGGCCTAGACAGCGTCCGTGAACGTTGCCTCGACGCCGCCGGTGATGCCCACGGTCAGGTTGTAGAGCACGGCGAAGAGGCCAGCCAGAATCGAGATGAGTGCGACTTCGAGGGCTGCCACCACGACCGTGATGCCCATGACTCGGTCAAAGGAGAGCACTGCCTCGAGGTCGAAGGTCGTGGTGCCCGATCCAATGACCTCGTCGACGTTGCGGGCAAGCGTGGCGATGACGCCGCTGTAGTCGAGCAGCCACCACAGGGCCGCAACGGCACAGACGATGACGATGCCGAGTGCCACGGCGAGCATGAAGGCAACCTTCATGACTGACCAGGCATCGACCCGGTAGACGTAGAGCCGTGCCCGGCGCGGCGCGCGGCGACGGGGTGTGTCCGACTCCGCGACGACCGCGGGGGCGTGCGTGGGCGCAGCGACCACGGGTGGGGGCGCAGCAGGCGTCGACGCCACCGGAGGAATCCCCTGAGCCGGCGTTGCGTCGCTTGGCCGGACGGGCGGGGCTTCGCCAAGCGATCGCCCGATAGGCGTCGGCTGACCGGGAGTCACCGTGCTCGACACGACCGCTCCCTCCTGCCTGTCGTGGTCCTGCGCGGATGCGTCAGGCCCTCAGACTAAACCTGCGGAAGCCCATCGGTGGGGTCCTGACCGGTCGTGGCGTCAGTAAAGCCCGGAGGGTCGTCCAAGCCGCCCCTGTCGGGCTGGACCGATTCGTCATCTGCCACGACGACTCCTTCGACGAGGTCGGCATCGGCCTCGTCACCCTCGTCATCACCCTCATCATCGCTCTCGCCAGCGCGGGCGACGGCCACGAGGCTGCGATCCTCGCCCAGGTTCATGAGGCGCACGCCCATGGTGTCGCGGCCGGAGGGGCGGATCTCGTCGACGCGGGTGCGGATCACGATGCCGTCATTGGCCACCGCGAAGATCTGGTCATCCACTGTGCAGACCACGGCGCCTACGAGGCCGCCGCGCGCCTCTACCAGGCGCATGGCACGCACACCGAGGATGCCGCGGCCCTTGGGCGACCATTCGTCCACCGGGGTGCGCTTGGCGTAACCGCCATCCGTCACCGTGACGACAAAGGCGCCCTCTCGAACGACGTCCATTGACAACAGAGCATCCTCGCCGCGGAAGCGCATGCCGATCACGCCGCCCGTAGCCCGGCCCATGGGTCGCAGAGTGGCGTCGTCGGCGTGGAAGCGCGCGGACATGCCCTTGCGCGAGACGAGCAGGAGGTCGTCGTCTTCGCTGACCAACTGGGCGGAAATCACCTCGTCGTCCTCACGGAGGTTTATGGCGATGACACCGCCGGTGCGGTTGGAGTCGTACTCCGACAGCTTCGTCTTCTTGACCATGCCGCCGCGCGTCGCCAGCACAAGGTAGGGAGCAGCCTCGTAGTCACGCAGGGTGAGCACCTGCGCGATCTCCTCGTCCGGCTGGAAGGCCAGGAGGTTGGCGACATGCTGACCCTTGGCATCGCGACCCGCCTCAGGCAGTTGGTAGGCCTTCGCGCGATAGACGCGGCCCTTGGTCGTGAAGAAGAGGATCCAGTGGTGCGTCGTCGTCACGAAGAAGTGCTCTACGACGTCGTCCTGGCGCAGGGCGGCGCCCTTGACCCCGCGGCCGCCCCGGCGTTGCTGGCGATAGAGATCGGTCTTGGTGCGCTTGGCATAGCCGCCCGAGGTGATGGTGACAACGACGTCGTCCTCGGCGATGAGATCCTCGTGGCTGACGTCGCCGTCCCATGGGATGAATTGCGTGCGGCGCTCGTCGCCGAAGTCGTTGACGACATCGGCGAGCTCCTCGCTCACGATCAAGCGCTGGCGCGGCTCCGACGCGAGGATGTCGTTGTAGTCAGCGATGCGCGCCATCAGCTCGTCGAACTCATCGATGATCTTCTGGTGCTCGAGGGCGGCGAGACGGCGCAACTGCATGTCGAGGATCGCGGTCGCCTGGACCTCATCGATCTCGAGCAGCGCCATGAGGCCGGTCCGTGCGTCATCGACCGTGGCCGAGGCGCGGATGAGCGCAATAACCTCATCGAGCGCATCGAGGGCCTTGAGGTAGCCGCGCAGGATGTGGGCGCGCTCCTCGGCCTTGCGCAGGCGGTAGCGGGTGCGGCGCTGGATAACCTCGATCTGGTGGGTGATCCACGAGCGCACGAACTGCTCGACGCTGAGGGTGCGGGGCACTCCATCGACCAAGGCGAGCATGTTGGCGCCGAAGGTCTCCTGCAGCTGGGTGTGCTTGTAGAGGTTGTTGAGCACGACCTGCGCGACTGCATCGCGCTTCAACTCGATGATCAGGCGCATGCCGGTCCGTGACGAGGAGTCGTCGCGCACGTCGGCGATGCCGCCGATCTTGCCGTCGCTCACGAGCTCAGCGATGCGCAAGAGGAGGTTGTCGGGGTTCACCTGATAGGGCAGTTCGGTGACGATGAGCAGCTGGCGGCCCTTGGCGTCCTCGTCGACCGTGACGACCGCGCGCATGGTGATCGCGCCACGACCGGTGCGTAGGGCGTCCTCGACCCCTCGCCTGCCGACGATGAGACCGCCCGTAGGGAAGTCCGGCCCGCTGACGCGCTCGATAAGCGCCTCGAGGGCTTCCTCGCGGCTGGCCTCCGGGTGCTCCAGCATCCACTGCACGCCCGCGGCCACCTCGCGCAGGTTGTGCGGCGGGATGTTGGTGGCCATGCCTACGGCGATGCCGGCGCTGCCGTTGACGAGGAGGTTGGGGAAGCGACTCGGCAGGACAACGGGCTCAAGGGTGCGACCGTCGTAATTGGGCGCGAAGTCGACCGTGTCCTCGTCGATATCGCGCACCATCTGCATGGCAAGCGGTGCCATACGGCACTCGGTGTAGCGCTGGGCCGCAGGCGGATCGTTGCCCATCGAGCCGAAGTTGCCCTGGCCCTGCACGAGCGGGTAGCGCAGCGACCACGGCTGGGCAAGCCGGACGAGGGCGTCGTAGATGGCAGAGTCGCCGTGAGGGTGGTAATTGCCCATGACATCGCCGACGACTCGCGCAGACTTGGAGAAGTTGCGATCGGGTCGGTAGCCGCCGTCATACATCGCGTAGAGGACGCGACGGTGGACGGGCTTGAGTCCGTCGCGGACATCGGGCAGCGCCCGGGAGACGATGACGCTCATCGAGTAGTCGAGGTAGGACCTCTGCATCTCGGTCTGGAGGTCGACCGGCTCGATGCGACCACCAGGGGGGATCACGTCGATGTCGTCGGGCACGTCAGGCTCCTGTCGGCTGGTGAATCGGGAGTGTCACGGGGGCGGACTAAATATCGAGGAAGCGGACGTCGCGCGCATTGCGCTGGATGAAGTTGCGACGGGACTCGACGTCCTCGCCCATAAGGACACTGAAGGTCTCATCGGCCTGCGCCGCGTCGTCGAGCGTCACCTGGAGCAGCACGCGGCGCTCGGGATCCATGGTGGTCTCCCAGAGCTCATCGGCGTTCATCTCGCCGAGGCCCTTGTAGCGCTGGATGCCTTCTTCCTTGGGAAGTTTGCGGCCCGCTGCCACTCCGGCCTCGATAAGCGCGTCGCGCTCAGCGATCGAGTAGGCGTAGTCGGGGGCTTCGCGCTGCCACTTGATCTTGAAGAGAGGCGGCTGCGCGAGGAAGACGTGTCCGTCGATGATGAGTTGCCGCATGAATCGGAAGATCAGCGTGAGCAGCAGCGTCCGAATGTGCTGGCCGTCGACGTCGGCGTCGGCCATCAGCACGAGCTTGTGATAGCGCAGGCGATTGAGGTCGAAGTCGTCTTGGACGCCGGTGCCGAGCGCGGACACGAGTGCCTGCACCTCGTTGTTCGCCAGCACCTTGTCGATGCGGGCCTTCTCGACGTTGAGGATCTTGCCGCGGATGGGCAGGATCGCCTGGGTGCGCGGGTCGCGCCCTTGGCGGGCGCTGCCACCGGCGGAGTCACCCTCGACGATGAAGACCTCGCACTCCTCGGGCTCGCGGCTGGAGCAGTCGATGAGCTTGCCGGGCATGCCCGCACCGCCCAGGAGCCCCTTCCGGTTGCGGGCGAGGTCACGTGCCTTGCGAGCGGCGATGCGCGCGCTCGCGGCATTGACAGACTTGCGTGCGATCTCCTTGCCCTCGGCGGGGTTCTGCTCGAGCCACGCGCCCAGCTGATCGTTGACGACCTTCTGCACGAAGGCCTTCATCTCGGTGTTGCCGAGTTTGCCTTTGGTCTGGCCCTCGAACTGCGGCTCCCTGAGCTTGACGCTCACGATCGCTGTGAGTCCCTCGCGCACGTCCTCGCCCGCGAGGTTGGGGTCCTTCTCCTTGAGGATGCCCCACTCGCGCGCGAACTTGTTGACCAGTGAGGTGAGCGCCGCACGGAAGCCCTCCTCGTGCGTGCCACCCTCCGTCGTATTGATCGTGTTGGCGAAGGTGTGAACCGACTCGTTGAATCCGGCGTTCCACTGCATGGCGATCTCAGCCTGCAGGCCCTTCTTGTCGTCCTCGGCCGCGAGCTCGATGACCGAGGGGTTGCCCGGGCCCTTGGTGGCGTTGAGGTGGCGGACGAAGTCAGCGATGCCGCCCTCGTAGTAGTAGGTGACCTCGGCGATGCCCTCAGACTCCTCGCCGCCGAACTCCTCGACCAGCCCGGGGCGGCGACGCTCGTCGATGAGCGTGATGGTGAGGCCGCGGTTGAGGAAGGCCATCTCCTGGAAGCGGCGTGCGAGTGTCGCGGTGTCGTACCAAGTCGTCTCGAAGATGTCGGGGTTGGCCCAGAAGGTGATGGTGGTGCCGTGCTCGTCGGTCTTTGCGCCCTTGTGGAGGGGCGCGGTGGGTACGCCGTGCTCATACGACTGGGTCCAGACGAACCCGTCACGGCGTACCTCGACCTCGAGTCGCGTCGAGAGGGCGTTGACGACTGACACGCCTACGCCGTGGAGGCCACCGGAGACGGAGTAGCCGCCGCCACCGAATTTGCCGCCGGCGTGGAGCACGGTGAGGACGACCTCGAGTGCGGGCTTCTTCTCCACCGGGTGCTCGTCGACCGGGATGCCACGGCCGTTGTCGGAGACACGCACGCCGCCGTCCTCGCGCAGGATGACCGTGATGTGTGTGGCGTAGCCCGCCATGGCCTCATCGACGGAGTTGTCGACGACCTCGTAGACGAGGTGGTGCAGGCCGCGCTCGCCGGTGGAGCCGATGTACATACCGGGGCGCTTGCGGACAGCGTCGAGCCCCTCAAGAACTTGGATCGCGCTGGCGTCGTAGGACACGGGCGGAGGGCCTCCTTCAGGGGCTGAGAGCCGGCGGGAGCCAGCCCTCAGGCGGGGGGATCGTCTTGCCGCTCATCCTAACGCTCTCCACCGACGAGAACATGCCCGAGAGGGGCCCTGGGGACGCCGAGGCGCGATCCACAGGGGGGGTCGCGATGGGCATGGTGGACCCGGGGCGTTTCGGGCTCTGAGGGCCGCCTTTCGCCCGGGACGGGGTTTCAGTGTTGGGGGCTCGGCCCCACGGGCACGACCCGCGGGGCTAGCCTCGCCTGCGTGCGCATCGCCACGTGGAACGTCAACTCCGTCAAGTCCCGCCTGGACCGCCTCGTGGACTGGCTCGAGACGGCCCAGCCCGATGTCCTCGCGCTGCAGGAACTCAAGTGCGCGTCGACCGACTTCCCCGAGATGCCCATCCAGGCACTCGGCTACGAAGTGGCCGCCCACGGCGACGGTCGCTGGAACGGCGTCGCACTGCTCTCGCGGGTCGGCCTCGAGGATGTCGTGCGCGATCTGCCCGGGCAGCCGGCGTACGACGGCTCGATCGAGCCGCGCGCGATCGGCGCCACCTGTGGCGGCGTACGCGTGTGGAGTGTCTACGTCCCGAACGGTCGCGAGCCCGACCACGCGCACTACATCTACAAGCTGGAGTGGCTTCGCATGCTCCGCGACAACGTAGTCAAGGAAATGGCCGGTGCGCCCGACCAGCCTTACGCCGTGATCGGCGACTTCAACGTCGCGCCCGAGGACAGCGATGTCTGGGACATCTCGCTCTTTGCGCAATCGACGCACGTGACGCCGGCGGAGCGCGCCGCTCTGGCCGACCTGCGGGCTGCGGGGCTCGGCGACGTGATGCCGCGGGCGCTCAAGGGCGAGCCCTACACCTTCTGGGACTACCGCGACGGGGCCTTCCACAAGGCCATGGGCATGCGGATCGACCTGATCTATGCCAACGCTGCTTTCGCCGATCAGGTGCGCGATGCCTATGTCGATCGGGATGCCCGCAAGGGCAAGGGCCCGAGCGATCACGCCCCCGTCGTCGTCGACCTCGACCTCTAGACCCGTTTTGCCAGTTATCGCGACTTCCTTACGCGGCGAAGTCGCGATAACTGGCAAAAAGTCACGAGGGGGCCGATCTCTGCGCGTCCTGAGTCGCCGACTCCGAGGGCGATCGATCCTTCAGCCAGGGCAGCGCATCGGGGGCGCCATCCAGACTCCCCCCACCGGGATCGTCTTCATCAGCGGGTACGCCGTCCTGTCGCACGATGTCGTCCTCGGGATTCAGCGCATCGCGCACGATGAGGCCGGCGTACCACAGGGTGGCCACGACATGGACGAAGGTGAAGAAGGCATACCACTGCGGGGTCATGCCCTTGGCGCCCTCGATGCCGTAGCCCGCGAGATACCACCAGATTGCGATGAAGTAGCTGACCTCGGCGGCCTGCCAGATGAGGAAGTCGCGCCACTTGGGCCGCGCGAGAGCCGCGAGGGGCACGAGCCAGATGACGAACTGCGGCGAGTAGACCTTGTTGGTCACCGCGAAGGCCGCCACGACCAGGAAGAGCATCGGGATCAGGCGCGGTCGCTTCGGCGCAAAGAGGATGAGCGCCGCGATGCCGAGGCACAGGACGAGGAAGGCGCCCATTGCCACGGCGTTGAGCATGTCGGCGGGTACGCCGGGGATGCCCCACAGGGTGATGGCGTACCAAATCGAGCCCCAGTCCATGCCGCGTGTGCTGCTGAACTCGTAGAAGTGCCGCCACCCCTCGAAGTTGCCCACCATGAAGGGCAGGTTGACCACGAGCCACGCGGCGGCGGCGCCCAGGAGGAGGCGAGCGAAATCGCGCATGCGACCGGCGCGCAGGCAGAGCAGCAGCCACGGGCCCAGCAGGATCACCGGGAAGAACTTCGCGGCAATGGCAAGGCCGAGGACAACGCCCGCCCAGGTCGGATAGCGGCGCGCCCACAGCAGGATCGCCGCCACGGTGAGCCCGACAGGGATGAGGTCCCAGTTGATGAGGCCCGCCAGGATGATCGTCGGTGCGAGGGCGATCATCGCTGCGTCCCAGGGGCGTGCACGCACGATGCGGGCTCCCGCGACGATCGCGAGCAGGAAGAACGGGAAGAGCAGGATCGCGTTGACCACGAAGAAGGTCAGCGCGGGGCCCGCCCCCGGCACGACGGCGATGACAAGACCGGTGAGCCACGCGGCGATCTGCATGAAGACACCCGTGAGCACGGGGTACTCCAGGTAGCGCCCACCGGGCGCCAGCTCCAGGTACGGCAGGTAGCCATCGGCAAAGCCTCTGCCGCCGTAGAGCGGTGGGATGTCGGAATAGCAGAGGTGCTCGTAGTTGTCGGGGCTTGCCCAGGAGTTCGCCATGCACGGCAGGTCGATCAGGGCACCCAGCATCCAGGCCAGCGCGCCCAGCACGATGAGCACCCGGACCGGCGTCCACCACGTGGCCGCGCCGATAGCGGCGAACCTCCCCACCGGTCCGCCGATGAAGGGGGTGCTCGCGCGGACGACAGGGTCCTCGCGCGTGGGCAGGACGATGTCGGGCTGGGGCCCCTGGCTCACAGTGCGGCTACTTCCCCTTGGCTGGCTTGAGTCCCACGGGAAGGTCGACGATACGCGCGGGGATGCCCGTGTCGTCTGCGACGTAGTAGCTCGCGCAGACTCGGTGATAGCCGTCGGCAATCGTGAGCGGGGCACCTCCCTCGATGCCTCCGCGGACGAGGAGGACGGGCGACAGCTTGATGCCCTGAACTATCTTCGCAAGGTCAGCGCCGACATGGGCGTCCGTCACCGAAAGCAACTCGAGTCGAGCGGCGCGCAGCAGGTCCTTGGCCTGGTACGTCGACACAGGAGCCTTCTTGAGCTGCGCCACGATCGCGTCTACGACGGCCACGTCGGCGATCAGGCTGAGGTAGTTGGCGGCCGCCGGGTAGTCGTGCTTGTCCGGCTGGTCTTTCCACACGGGGCTGAAAGCTGACTTGGCCACGGGTATCCCTTCGTCGATGCAACAGAGTACGTCGGGTCGTTCCCCCGACCCAGCGGGCATGTCTGACCTATTGGGGGTCGCCCGTGAAAGTGGGCTCAGGTGTCGGCGACACTGTGGGCTCCGGGGTGGGAGTCGGTTCCGGGGTGGGAGTCGGCGTCGGGGTGGGAGTCGGCGTCGGCGTCGGCTCAGGTGTCGGCGACACCGTGGGTGATTCTGTGGGTGACGGCGACTCGCTGGTCGGCGACGGGCTCGGTGTCACGATCGGGGTGACGAAGTCGGCAACCGGAAGTGCCGCGAGGGCGGCCTGCATGAAGGCGGTCCAGATCGCGACGGTGTAGCCACCTCCGCCATAGGCGGGCGCACCGCCGCCGATGCCATCGAGTGGGACCGGGATGCCCTGCGCATCCTCCTTTGCCATGAGGACGGCCGTGGACAACTGCGGCGTGTAGCCGACGAACCACATCGACTTGTTCTCATTGCTCGTGCCGGTCTTGCCGGCTGCGGGACGGCCGAGGGCTTGGGCCCCCGTCGCCGTGCCGCCCGCGATCACTGACTGCAGTGCTGACGTCACGGTGTCGGTGACATCACTCGCGACCACTTGCTCGCGAGCAGGATCCCAGGCGTACTGCAGGCCGCCATTGGTCCCGTAGACCTCCTTGACGGTGGTCGTCGCTGCTCGCTGGCCGCGCGCCGCGAGCGTGGCGTAGGAGTTGGCCATCGCCAGGCCCGACGGCGACGCCGTGCCAAGCACGAACGTGAGATCCAGAGTGTCAGGAGACTGACCGGGCGTGTCCACGGGGAGTCCCAGCCGGTACGCCGCATCCGCTGTCGCGTCGACGCTGACTTGATCCTCGACCGCGACGTACGCCGTATTGATCGACGCGGCTGTCGCGGTGCGCAGATCCACCTGGCCATAGGACGCATCGCCGTAGTTGCGCACGGTGTAGCCCTGGATCTCGGCGGGTGAATTGCCGTCCCAGGTCGAGTCGAGGCCGATGCCCTGCTCGACCGCCGCGGTGAGTGCAAAGGGCTTGAAGGTCGAGCCAGCCTGCGCGAAGGGACGCGTGGCGTTGTTGATCGGATCGGTGACGTAGTCGCTCCCGCCGTACATCGCGACGACCTCGCCCGTCCCCGGCCGAACGGCGACGAGCCCGATGCGCAGTCCGTCGGTCCCCTCCGTGGGCCCCACCGCGACGACCGCGGCTTCGGCCGCTGCCTGTGCGTCCCTGTCGAAGGTCGTGACAATGCGCAGGCCGCCGGCCTCGATCTCCTGGTCGGTGTAGCCCAGTGCACGCAGGTCGGCCTTGACGGCCTCGAGGAGATAGCCCACCTGGCCACCGAGGCGATTGGTGTTCGTCGGCTTGATGATGTCGGGGAAGCGCGCATTCGCCTGCTGCTGTGGAGTGATCCAGCCCACCTGCGCCATCGAGTCGATGACATAGCGCCACCGGGCCTTGAGCTCCTTGCGGTTGTCGGCGTAGAAGCTCGGTGCCTTGATGAGCGAGGCGAGCACCGCGCCCTGCTCGTAGTTGAGGTCGGAGACGGGTACGCCGAAGTAGGCGAGCGAAGCGGACTGGACGCCGTAGGCGCCGCGACCGAAGTAGATGGTGTTGAGGTAGTCCCCGAGGATCTGGTCCTTGCCCACCGTCGCCTCGAGTTTGACGCTGAGGACGAGTTCGCGCGCCTTGCGGACAAAGGAGCGCTCGGATGAGAGATAGGCGTTCTTCGCGTACTGCTGCGTGATCGTCGATCCGCCCTGCAGCGACCCACCGGTGACGTTGTTGTAGACCGCGCGGCCGATACCGACGGGCGAGAAGCCTCCGTGGTTGTAGAACTCACGGTCCTCAGCAGCCAGCACGGCTCGCTGCACGTCGAGGGGCACGTCGGCCAGCGCGACGCTGCGCCGAGTGGAGTCGCCGAGGCGGCCGATCTCGGTGGTGCCGTCGGCGTAGTAGACGACCGTGGCCTCGGTGCGGGCTACCTCATTGGGATCAGGGACGGGCGTGAGGATGACCGCCGCGGCGAAGGCCGCCGCTCCGAGCAGGCCGAGGAAGCACAGCGTGAGGAGCGTGCCGCGAACCCAGCGCCGCTTGCGGCGCGGCTCCTCCGGCTGGTCTTTGGCGTGCCGACTGCCCTTGGCTGCCACGGTGCTCCTCCTGCGTACGACGGCCTTCCATGATGCGGCCGCGCGCGCCCGGGAATGCGATACGGCGCGCCGCCGAAGCGACGTGCCGTATCGACGTGGGGTTCCCGGAGAACGTGTGTGCTCAGCAGCTCTGGGCGTTGTTCACAGGGCAGGGGCTGCCGCCACCGGACTTCCACCGACCAAGAACCCAGGCGTACGGCGTCGTACCCGTGGACGTGCTGATGGAGAAGTAGGCATCAATCTCGGAGACACCCTTGCTTCCCACGCGGGGGGACCACACCAACTGCGTCGCCGTCGAGCTGGAGTAGGGGGTCACGTAGGTGACATCCCCGCACGTGTACGGACCGAACGGGGTGACGGGTGGCACATTCGAGTTGGCGGGTGCTGGATTGGCCGGCTGGCCATTGGCCCCCGTCGTGGTGCAGTTCTGCCAGTTGCCCGAGGAGTCCTTGCTCACGAAAGCAGTGCTCGCGGAGTAGTCGCTCCCGGCACTCGCCTGCAGACCCGAAGTGGCGCTCACCGTCAGGATGCTGAAGTAGATCGGATAGCCGCGCGGCGACTCCTCTGCTCGGGCGACGTTGAAACTGAAGTCCGGGAGCGTCGCCGGAAGGGACTTCCCCGTAGAACGCACCCGGAAGACGAGCTTGCCGGCGGAGTTGACGCGCGGGTCGGAGACGTACACGAGCTCG
This sequence comes from uncultured Actinomyces sp., assembly GCA_964560615.1. Lineage (GTDB taxonomy): Bacteria > Actinomycetota > Actinomycetes > S36-B12 > S36-B12 > Mxb001. The sequence continues at coordinate 2,556 of CAZLMT010000061.1, read as the reverse complement.
GTCTCCGGTGGGTCCTGCCCCGGCACCGACCACGTGATCGTGGTCAGGGAGCCGACGCCTGGGCGGTGGCCGAGCTTCGTCCAGCCCTTGACGAGTCCACGCGGCGAGAACCGTCCCGACTGCAGTCCCTTGCCCTGGACCTCGCCGACCCACTGGACCCCCGCCTGGACGGGCAGAGTGACGCGATACGTCTTCTTACCCAGGGGTGTCACCGTTGCGTCGCCACCATCGATGCGCAGGAGCGCCTTGCCCGCCGGTGCAGCATCCGCGCGAGGCGTCGATACCGCTGGCACAGGGGCTGCCCCCGCAGCTGAGGTGCCGGCAGTGATGCCGAGGAATGGCGTCACAAGGAGCGCGGAAGCGGCGATGCTGGCGAGAACTCGGCTCAGTCGAGCCATGGGAAACCTCCTCGTTGGGGAAATTCAGTCTGGGGAGCGCACGGGTTCCGTCGAATGATCTGGGTGGAATTGCCGTGGTGGCACGGTGCTAGGACGTGGGTGAGGGAGTAGGTGAAGGGTTCTTACCGCCGGGCGTGCCCCACGAGTACTTCGTGCCGCAGCGTGCCACCGGCGTGCCTCCACCCGGCACCTCGGCGTAGGTGCACACAGCGATGGACACCCATTGCTTGGTCCACCCGTAGGAGATGTAGGTGTAGAGCCCGCTCGTCACCACGGTGGTCCCTCCGCACGTGAAGCCCTTGAAGTGCGGTGTCCCCGGCGCGGTGCCGCTGCCGGAGGCGTTGGGGATGGGAACGCCGTTCTCGTCGACGCAGGGCACCCATGACCCCGTGGAGTCCTTGTAGAGGAACTGTGCGCTCCCCGAGGTGTCTGCGCCCGTGGAGACGATCCAGCCGAATGTCGACCCGAGAGTCTCGAGTGGCCAGTAGATGGGATATCCGCGGGCGTCAATCGAGTCGGGACGCTGCATGCTGATGATGAAGTCCGGCATCGTCGACGGCAACCTGTTGCCGCTGCGATCGACGATCTTGGCGGTTAAGACGAGGTTGCCGTCCGCGTTGACCTTGGGATTCGTCATCAGGGCGGACTTGGTCTGCATCATGCCGCTCGCGCCGTCCTGCCAACTCAGCGTCGCTGGCGCCCCCTTGTCGGGCCGGTAGCCCAGCTTCGTCCACCTCTTGACGAGCTCGTCGCGGCTGAAGGTGCCGGAGCGGTCACCCTTGCCCTTCACCCTGCCGATCCAGTGCACCTGCGACTGCATCGGAGTCGTGATGCGGTAGCGGTGCTTGCCGATCTCCTTCGTCGTCGCGGTGCCGCCATCGACACTCACCAGCGCGAATCCCTCTGGCTTCATGGGTGCTGCCTGGGCAAGACCAGGAGCACCCACCAGTGCGGATGTTGCCACTGCCAAGGTCAGGACAGCGACGTTCAGGCGAGAGCGCATGGGTCCTCCGAGGGCCGACCGTGGGCGCACTAAGGCGTCGGGATGGGGCCTGTGCCGCCGGGAGTGCCCCACGAATACTTGGTGCCGCAGCGCGCCACGGAAGTGCTCCCGGTCGGCACCTGGGCATAGGTGCACACCGTGATTGCCGTCCAGGTGCGAGTCACCTGGTAGGCGATGTAGGTGATATTCGAACTGGTCACCACGGTGGTCCCCCCGCACGTGAAGCCGTTGAAGGGCATGTTCTTCGAACTCGAGCCACTCCCCGGGGCGGAGGGCAGGGTCTTGCCCGTGTCATCAACGCAGGGCACCCACGCCCCAGAGGAATTCTTGTACTGGAACTGGGCGCTGCCCGAGGTGTCAGCACCCGTCGACACAACCCACCCGAAGCTCGAGGACAGCGTCTCCAGCTTCCAGTAGATCGGGTAGCCGCGCACGTCCACCGAATCCGGCCGCTGCATGCTGATGATGAAGTTGGGCATCGTCGCAGGAAGGGACTTGCCACCGCGATCGACGATCTCGGCGGTGAAAACGAGATTGCCGTCCGCGTTGACCTTCGGATTCGTGATGAGGGCCGACTTGACGTTGGTGAAGCCGTTGGTGCCACCCCAGCTCAAGGTCGCCGGAGCGCCCTTGTCGGGCCGGTAGCCCAGTTTCGTCCACCCCTTTACGAGCTCGTCGCGACTGAAGGTGCCAGAACGGTCACCCTTGCCCTTGACCTTGCCGATCCAGTGGACCTGCGACTCCATCGGAGTGGTGATCCGGTAGCGATGCTTGCCGATCTCCTTGGTCGTCGCGGTGCCGCCGTCCACGCTGACCAGCGCGAAGCCCTCCGGCTTCGGCCCGCGCCCCATCAGCACGAAGGGATCGCCCATCACCACCGCGCCGAAGCTGACCAGCGGGCTGGTGCCGCCCGTCGCCTGCGCGCCGAGGATGCGGCCGGAGGCCGGTTCCCAGAGCAGCTTCAGGAGGATCGCCTTGGCGCCGGGGAAGTAGCCGGCGTGGTGGTTGTCGTTGACCGTGACGGTGCGGTAGGGCCGGCCGGCGGTCCGGAGCCGTTTCTCGGTCCAGCCGGTGAGCCCGGCGGTGACGTCGAAGGCGCGCACGATGGCGGTGCCGAGGACCCCGGCATAGGGCCGGGTCCCGGCGGGCCGGAAG
>CAZLMT010000060.1:2048-14412 GCA_964560615.1 uncultured Actinomyces sp. | reverse complement strand
GCCGCGGCCAGATGGAGGTCATCGGCCGCGTCCACGGCGCGGACCACCTCCGACCCCATGCGCCCAGCGGCGCCGACGACCCCGACCTCGATCACGTGGGCAGCCTAGTCGGGCGGGGCCAGCCCCAGAAGGTGCAACCAGGCCGCCATCCCGAGATGATGACCCGATGCGCCTGAGACTGTCCGTCCTCGCCCTCGCCTCCTCCAGCGCCCTCGCGGCCGGCCTGCTCGTGGGAGCCACCGGCTCCGCCGTCGCGCAGCCGCGATACACCGAGTCGCGCTCCACCGTGCCACTCCCCACAGTGGAGCGACTCCCCGATGGCCCGATCTTCACCGGTGCCCTGCAGAAGCTCGCGCCGCGCGGCTACCTCGAGCGCGAGTACGCCGTCACCGTGACGGACCCTCAGGTCTACACCTACGTCGGGGAGTCCACCGAGACCACGGTGGCTCCCGCACCCGAGGGGACCTACCGCAGTCGCTTCATCGTGCGCATGCCATCGGATCCCGCCAAGTTCAACGGCCGCGTGCTCGTCGAGATGATGAACACCACCGCCACAGTCGATCTCGACATCGCCTGGCAGCAAGCCCACGACTACCTCATGCGCGATGGCTGGGCCTATGTCGGCATCACCGTGCAGCAGACAGGCATCCGCGCACTTTCGGGCTTCAAGCGCCAGCCGGATCGCTACAAGGCACTCGGCCTCAACCTCATGACGCCCGCAGCAGCCGCGGATGTCACGAGCGGCGTGCGCGATCCCTCCGTCGCCTGGGATCTCACCTCCCAGGTGGGGGCGCTCATGGCCCGGGGCGGCGCCACGAGCCCCCTCGACGGCTACGCCGTGGAGTCGGTCTACCTCACAGGCCAGTCTCAGATGGCGGGCTACGCCGTCACCTACGTCAACGCGATCCACCCGCGCCACCAGGTCTTCGATGGATTCCTCGCCGCCTACCGTGGGACCAGGGCGACCAACCTGCAGCACGCCGCTCCCGTCGACGGCACCGTCCCGGGCACGAGTGGATCCGAGGCCCAGCGGCGCCTCGCTGGCGGCGGCGCGCCGGTGATCAACCTGCAGACCGAGACGGACCCGCCGGGAGTGCCCACAGGGACGGACGCCGCGGTCTGGCGGCCCGATGCGGACTCATCGACGGACCGATTCCGCATGTGGGAGGTGGCGGGTTCATCCCACAATGACCGCCACGGTGCCGAGCAGGCACTCGGCGTGCTCACCCGCGACTACGGACTCAACTTTGCTCCTGCCTGCGACTGGAAGGGATCGATGGGGGTCAACGCCTTCCCCGCCCGCCTCGCGTGGCACAGCGCACTCGAGGCTCTCGCCGGTTGGCATGAGACGGGCACGGCCCCCGCGAGCGTGAAGCGCATCGCGCGCGTCGACGGCGACGTATCTCGCGACAGCAGGGGCAATGCCCGCGGAGGCCTGCGACTGTCGCGCATGGACGTACCCGTCGCCACCTACGGCCCCTTCAGCACCGGTGGGCTCTTCTGCAATCTCACGGGCTGGCAGAAGCCCTTCAGCAAGACCTCTATCCAACGTCTCTATCCCACGACAGCGGACTACGTGAGCGAGGTGCGCAGCGCTGCAGAGGCAGACGTGGCCGCCGGCATCCTGCTGGCCGAAGACGCCGAGACGTTGGTGAAGCTCGCGCAGCGGGGCCCACTCGCCGAGGGCAAGACGATCAAGAAGTACTGATCGTTCAGCAGGGCAGGTCGTCGAAGGGACCGATGGCCGCGTACGTGATCGGCTGGCGGAGCAGGTCACCGGCCAGCGAGGCGACGTCCTCGGAGGTGACCGCGTCGATGCGAGAGACGATGTCGTCGATGGACGGGAGCTCGGCGTAGAGGAGCTCGCCCTTGGCGATCCGACTCATGCGTGATCCGGCATCTTCTTGGCCCAGCACCACGCTGCCGCGCAATTGGCCGCGCCCGCGCCACATCTCCTCGTCACTGAGCCCGTGCTCGGCCACGTCGGCGATCACCCGGTGGGTGATCTCGAGCACGTCCCGGACCTTGTCCGGCAGGCAGCCGACGTAGATCCCCGTGTATCCCGTGTCAGCGAAGCTCGAGGCGAAGGAGTAGACGGAGTAGGCGAGACCGCGCTCCTCGCGAATGCTCTGGAAGAGCCGACTCGACATGCCGCCGCCGAGGGCGGCATTGAGCACGCCGAGGGCGTAGCGGCGTTCGTCGGTACGCCGGATACCCCCCAGACCGAGGACCAGGTGCGCCTGCTCTGAGGACCGGTGCGTGATGCCGCGTGATCCGCGACCTGGCGCCACGGGCGCGCGTCGCGTCGATCGCACGGAGTCTGGCTCGGCGGGGGTATCGGCATCCCGGAAGGCCTCGCGCACGCGCGCGACGACCTCATCGTGGTCCACGGCGCCCGCGGCGGCCACCACCATGCTCGGGGCGACATAGTGCCGGCGGTAGAAGCTGCGGATGCCCTGGGGAGTGAGGGACTCCAAAGACTCCTGCGTGCCCAGAATCGGACGGCCGAGCGGGCTGTCGCCGTAGTGGGTCCGCATGTAGAGATCGTGGACGACGTCACCGGGATCGTCGTCGTTCATGGCGATCTCTTCGAGGATCACCTCGCGCTCGCCCTCGATGTCAGCGGAGTCGAGCCTGCCGTTGAGGACGACGTCACAGACGGTCTCGATGGCCAGGTCGGTGTCGTCGTCGAGCACACGCGCGTAGTAGCACGTGTATTCCTTCGTCGTGAAGGCGTTCATCTCCCCGCCCACTGCCTCGACGGGCGCCGTGATCTCCCACGCGCTGCGCGTGGCGGTGCCCTTGAAGAGCAGGTGCTCCAGGAAGTGTGCGGCGCCGGTCTGGCGTGGGGTCTCGTCACGAGACCCCACGCCGATCCAAGCTCCGAAGGAGACCGAGCGGACGCCGGGCACGGATTCGGTGACCACGCGCAGGCCGTTCGGGAGGGTGGTGCGGCGCACGACAGCCCCGTCGGCACCCTCAAGCAGGGTGCGGGTGCGGGCCCTGCGCGCCGTCATGCGAGGACTACTCCCCCTCGTCCGACCCGGTGTCGCCACCCTCGAGCACGGGGATGAGCGACAGCTTGCCGCGCGGGTCGACCTCCTTGATTTCGACCTGCACCTTGTCACCCACCTTGAGGACCTCCTCGACGTTCTCGAGGCGCTTCTGGCCCGGGGCGAGCTTCTTGACCTCGGAGATGTGCAACAGTCCGTCACGACCGGGCATGAGCGACACGAATGCACCGAAGTTGGTCGTCTTCACGACCGTGCCGAGATAGCGCTCGCCCACCTCGGGCATCGTCGGATTGGCGATCGCGTTGATCTTGGCGCGCGCAGCCTCCGCGGCCGCACCGTCGGATGCTCCGATGAAGATCGTGCCGTCATCCTCGATGGTGATGTCGGCGCCGGTGTCCTCCTGGATCTGGTTGATGATCTTGCCCTTCGGCCCGATCACCTCACCGATCTTGTCGACCGGGATGTTGACCGTGATGATCCGCGGTGCGTAGAGCGACATCTCACCCGGGGCTTCGATGGCCTCGCCCATGACATCGAGGATCGTCAGCCGAGCCTCGTGAGCCTGATCAAGAGCATCCGCGAGCACCGAGGCCGGGATGCCATCCAGCTTGGTGTCCAGCTGAAGGGCGGTGATGAAGTCCTTCGTGCCGGCCACCTTGAAGTCCATATCGCCGAAGGCATCTTCGGCGCCCAGGATGTCGGTGATGGCGACGTACTCGGTCTTGCCATCGACGTCACCGCTGATGAGGCCCATGGCGATGCCGGCAACAGGTGCCTTGAGGGGCACACCCGCGGCCATGAGCGACATCGTGCTCGCGCAGACCGAGCCCATCGACGTGGAGCCATTGGAGCCCAGTGCCTCCGACACCTGCCGGATCGCGTAGGGGAACTCGTCGCGCGAGGGAAGCACCGGAAGGAGTGCACGCTCGGCGAGGGCGCCGTGGCCGATCTCACGACGCTTGGGCGAGCCGACTCGACCCGTCTCGCCAGTGGAGTACGGCGGGAAGTTGTAGTTGTGCATGTAGCGCTTGCGATTGTCAGGCGACAGCGTGTCGAGCCACTGCTCGAGCTTGAGCATGTTGAGCGTGGTGACACCCAGGATCTGCGTCTCGCCGCGCTCGAAGAGCGCTGAGCCGTGCACCCGCGGGATCACATCGACCTCAGCCGCGAGCACGCGGATATCGCGGGGCCCGCGACCGTCGATGCGCACCTTGTCGCGCAGGACGCGCTCACGCACGCTCTTCTTGGTCACGCTGCGCAGCGCCGCGCTGATCTCCTTGTCACGCCCCTCGAAACGACCCGAAAGAGAGGCGACGACATCGGACTTGATGGCGTCAAGCGCATCCTCGCGCTCCGCCTTGCCCACGATCGTGAGGGCCTTGGCCACCCGATCCGCAGCGATCTCCGAGACGGCGTCGTAGACGTCATCCTGGTAGTCGAGGAAGACGGGGAAGGAGCCCACCGGCTTGGCGGCAGCATCGGCGAGCTGCTGCTGCGCCTCGCACAGGGCCTTGATGAACGGCTTGGCGGCCTCGAGCCCGGAGGCGACCACGGACTCGGTCGGCGCGGTCGCGCCGCTCGCGACGAGATCGATCGTCCCGGTCGTGGCCTCGGCCTCGACCATCATGATCGCCACGTCGTCGCCGACGATGCGGCCAGCGACCACCATGTCGAAGATCGCGCGCTCGAGGTCGGAGTGACGCGGGAAGGCCACCCACTGGCCGTCGATGAGTGCGACGCGCACGCCGCCGATGGGGCCGGAGAAAGGCAGACCGGCGATCTGGGTCGACGCGGACGCCGCGTTGATCGCGAGCACGTCGTAGAGATCATCGGGATTGAGCGCCAGCACCGTCACGACGATCTGGATCTCATTGCGCAGGCCCTTGACGAAGGACGGGCGCAGAGGTCGATCGATGAGGCGGCAGGTGAGGATCGCATCCTCGGTGGGTCGCCCCTCGCGACGGAAGAACGAGCCGGGGATGCGGCCGACCGAGTACATCCGCTCCTCGACGTCGACGGTGAGCGGGAAGAAGTCGAAGTGCTCCTTGGGCTGCTTCGACGCGGTGGTAGCACTGAGCACCATCGTCTCGTCATCCAGGAAGGCAGCGACGCTGCCAGCGGCCTGGCGCGCGAGGCGCCCGGTCTCGAAACGGACGGTACGGGTGCCGAAGGCGCCGTTGTCGAGCACGGCCTCGGCGGTGGTGAGGGAACCCTCCACGGGTAACTCCTTAGGGCTACGGTCGCATGCGACCGGACGCGCGCCATCGTCATCGCCGGAATGCGCGATCACGTGATCGCGTGCGCATCGCGGCGACTGCCCTATCGGGAGCGGTCTTCGATCGAGGCCGCCGGGTCATCCGACCCGGGAGCCACTACCGAGGACCGACCGATCGTGGGCGGCGCGGCGTCGTGTGTGTGATGACTATTTAGTTGTTTGGACCCGGATCCGTCAGCGACGGATCCCGAGACGCTCGATGATCGCGCGGTAGCGCGCGATATCCGTGCGCTGCAGGTACTGAAGGAGGCGGCGGCGCTGGCCCACCAGGATGAGCAGACCACGGCGCGAGTGGTGGTCGTGCTTGTGGCTCTTCAGATGCTCGGTGAGGTCGCTGATGCGACGCGTGAGCATGGCCACCTGGACCTCGGGGCTGCCGGTGTCCTCAGGGGATGAGCCGTACTCGGAGATGATCTGCTTCTTGGTGGCGCTATCCAGCGACATGATGTCCTCCCGGGCGCGTCGGTCGCCTCGGCCTCAAGCCAGCAGGCGGTGACCCCGGCGGGGTCGTCACGAGTCCCCGGGCGCCCGCCCTAGGACCCTCAGGGTATCAGCCGCTGAGGGCTGTCTGAGCGGCGGCGACGTCACGGGCCATCTGCTCGACGAGATCGGTCACGGAGGCGAAGACCTGCTGGCCGCGCAGGCGCGCGACGAGGTCCACGCCCACGAAGGCGCCGTAGATGTCCAGGTCATCGCGACCGATCGCGTAGGCCTCGACCCGGCGGTCCTGGCCGGCGAACTGGGGATTGGTCCCGATCGAGACGGCCGCGGGGAGTCGCTCGTCATCCACGATGAGCCAGCCGGCGTAGACACCGTCGGGCGGCAGGGCCATGTCGGGCGCGACGTCAACATTGGCCGTCGGGTAGCCGAGATCCCGGCCCCGCTGGTCGCCGCGCACGACGAGGCCCTCCACGCGGTGGGGCCTGCCGAGCATCGCAGACGCCAGGCGCAGATCGCCCTCCGCGATGCTCTCGCGGATCCGAGTGGACGACCAAGCGCCCTCGGAGTCCCCGGGGACGATCTCGGCGAGCAACGGAATGGTCTGCACGTCGAAGCCGAGGGCGCGCCCGAGGTCGGTGAGCATCTGGGTATCGCCGGCGGCGCGGGCGCCAAACCGGAAGTTGTCACCGACGATCACCGCATCGGCAGCGATCGACGGGTCCTCACGCAGCATCTGAGCGAATTCCTCGGGACTGCGTGAGGCCAGCTCCGAGGTGAAGTGCAGAACGACGACCTCATCGGCGCCGGCCTCGCGCAGCAATGCGACTCGACGCTCCACCGACGTGAGCCGCGCCGGGGCACGATCGGGACGCAGCACCGCTGCAGGATGAGGATCGAACGTCACGGCCACGACTCGAGCGCCGTCCCCCTCACCAGCACTCTGGCGGGCCCGCTGGATCAGGGCCCGATGGCCGCCGTGGACGCCGTCGAAGTTGCCGATGATCGCGACGCGCACGTGCGAAGCCTGCCACGCGACCCTCGCGTGCGAGGATGTGACCTCCGGGCGCCCGGGCGCCCCGGTCAACGGGAGACCATGTGGCGGATCGCCTGCTACTGCACATCGGCACGCAGAAGTCGGGTACGACGTACCTCCAGCGCGTGCTCGCGCGCCTGTCTGGCGAGCTGAAGCGCGACGGCGTGCTCTACCCCACGCGCCTTCAAGGCCGTCGTGAGGTCTACAACCACGAGGCTGCCGCCTACGGTCTCCTCGGCACAGCGTCCTTCCCCTGGGTGGCCTCCGCGCGCGCCGAGGGACAGGCGAGTGCCTGGGAGAGGCTCTGCCGCAAGGTGCAGGAGTGGGACGGCACGGCGATCGTGTCTGGCGAAGCCCTTTCCGTCATCGACCCCGCAGCTGCCCGACGTCTCGTCGAATCCCTGGGCGTCGCCAACACGCACATCATCATCACCGCACGGGACCTGGGGCGCGTCCTCCCGAGTTCCTGGCAGCAGCACATCCGCAATGGACGTTCCACCAGCTTCGCGAGCTACCTTCAGCAGCAGGCGGAACGTCGCGGTGAGGGTTCGGCGCGCGACCTCGAGAGACGCTGGGATGACGATCCCGAACAGACCTTCTGGCGTGCCTACGCGATCGGCGGGCTTGTGCAGCGCTGGGCGCCGCTTGCACGCACGGTCAGCGTGGTCACCGTGCCGCGGCGCGGCGCCGCTCCCGACGAGCTCTGGCACCGCTTCCGTCGCGCCCTGGACCTCGGTCCCGTGCTCCCGGAGACTCCCCCGGCCATCGACGACCTCGAGGCCAACGTCGGACTCACCGAGCCCGAGGTGCTCGTGCTCGCGGCACTGAATCGCCAGGTCGACTCCACCAAGGCCGACAGTCCCGACATGCGAGCGCTCCGGGCGCGGATCGTGCGCGATGCCTTCGCTCCCCGCGCCGACCGAGGCACCCCGGTGCGGATCCCCGATTCCTGGGTCCCGCGCGTCTCCACTTGGGCCCACGACGACCTCGCAGTCCTGCGCTCGACCTCCGCCATCCTCGTCGGCCAGGAGTCTGATCTCGTCGTGGAGTCCCCCTCGGGCTCCGGTGGCGACGGCCCTCGTCCCGACGAGGTGGCGCGCGCGGCAGGAGCGGCGATCGCCTACCTCGCCGGGCTCGGCGCCTAGACTGCCCACGTGCTCGTCCTCGTCTGCGGTATGCACCGCTCCGGATCCACATTGGTCTGGCAGATCACCCGGCAGTTGCTCGACGGAGCACCCGGACTGCGCAACCCGCGCGGGGTCTCGACCGAGGAGTATCCAGCGGCGGCGGCCAATCCCGACGACCTCCTCATGGCCAAGGTCCACTTCCGGCCTGCCCTCGATCGCGAGGACTTCCCCGACGCCGGGGCCCGCTACCTCTACACCTATCGAGATCCCCGAGATGTCGTCGCATCGCTCTACCGCAAGGGGCGCTTCAAGCCTGACGATCCCGAGCGGGGGGCCCGGCCCAGTCGACTCATCGTGCGCCGCGAGCTCCGCGGGGACGAGTTCTGGACCGCCAAGTCGGATGTCTGGGTCGGCAGGTACGAGGACTTCCGTGATGACGTGCCAGGACTGGTGCGAGCGCTCGCCGACTATCTCGACATCGAGGTGGATGAGGCACGCATCACGGACATCGTGCGTCAAGTCGACCTCGCTGCCCAAGAGGAGCGCGCGAAGGCGGCCCGCGAGCACGGCGTCGACGACGACCTGCGCGTGACCTCCAACCACATCACCGATGGCCGCGAGGGCGCCTGGCGCGACACCCTCACGTCCGAAGAACTCGTCGCCATCGAGGCGGAGGGCGCGCGCTGGCTCGTCGAGCACGGCTACGACGTGGAGACCGAGGTGGGGCGCCGCAAGACCGCGGACCTGCGCGGTGAAGACGTGCCCGCTCGCGAGGCAGCGCCACGACCCGCTCCCTCGCGACGACGCAGCCGCGAGCGCTGGGCTGTCCCCCTACTCCTGGTCGCTGCGATCCTCGGCGTCGCCGGCATCATCACGGCCCTGACGCTGCCGGCCATCTCTGTGCTGCCCTGGGCCCTCGCCCTCGGCTCCGGCGTCGTCGGCGGATACCTCTGGGGGCGCGAGGGACATCCGCTCATCCCCCGCCGGCGCACCTGACATGGCTCGCCGGGTCGTCCTCCACATCGGTCCGCGCAAGACGGCGACGACCTACCTTCAACGGGCCCTACAGCAGTGCGTGGAGTCGGGGGCGCTCCCTGCCGAGTGCTACCCCATCCGCACGCGCGGGCGCCTCGATCACAACCACGTCCCCGGCCTTATCGACCTGGCCCGCGGCGAAGGTGAGATCGGCCTCCAGGCCGATGCGTGGACCGAGCAGGACGGCAGCGATGCGCGAGCTCTGCTGGGCGCCGTAGCCGCCACCGACGCGGAGGTCATCCTGTCGGCCGAAGCCCTCTCCGTGCTCCGTCCGAGCGGGGTCGATGCCGTCATCACCGCTCTCGCACCCGCGCCTGTGGACGTGGTCATCACTGTGCGCGACCTCGGCCGCGTGCTGCCGAGCTCATGGCAGCAGCACATGCGCAACGGCAACATCGAGTCGTACGCCGACTACCTCGCCTTGCGGGCCGAGGAGCGAAGCGCACGGCTGGATCGCACGGATCTCCACAGGGGGTTCTGGCGCGCCTACCGCTACGGGGAGCTTGTCCGGCGCTGGGCTGCCGCAGCCCGATCCGTCAGCGTGGTCACCGTGCCCGCATCGAGTAAGGATCCCGCGGAAGTCTGGCGTCGCTTCATCGCCGCCGCGAAGCTGACAGATCTGCCGCACGAGCCACCTGTCGTCGAGGAAGACCGCGCCAACATTTCGCTCACGGGCGCGGAGACCTTCGCCCTACAGGGGCTCAACATCGCGGCACGCGGCAGCGGACTCGGCAGGCGCGAGGTGCGGGACTGGCATCGCAAACTCCTCCGTCGCGGCTGGACGGAGCGCGCGGATCGGGGGCCGCGCCTGGGTCTCCCGCCCGAGATGCTGCCGGTCGTCCGAGAGTGGGCCGAGGAGGACCGCGCCGATCTCGCCAGCTCCGAAGTGCCCATCCTCGGCACGCTCGACGACCTCACCATGGGCCCGGACAACCCCGGTATCCCCGACGCTCCGGCCGTGGCCGAGAGCGCGGGCGTGGCCCTGGCGCTCGCGCTGCGGGGCAAACGGGACGGCGGCGACGCCTGAGCGCTCAGCCTTGCGCCCACTGCTCGAGCTGACTCACGAAGGCCGGACCATCGACGGCCCAATTGGCTTGCGTGCGCACCCATGTGCGGCCTGCATCGGCCATCGCCTGGCGACGACCGTCATCGGCGTCGAGGCCGAGGATCGCATCCACGGTTGAGCTCACGTCGCCGAAGGGCACGATGAGGCCCGCACCACTCGACTCGGCCAGGTCGACAGCGAGAGGCAGCGGCGTCGAGACGAAGGGCACGCCGCGAGCGAGGTACTCGAGCAGTTTCGTCGGCATTGAGTGGCGGTAGTTGGCCTCGTCATGGAGCAGCGACAGTCCCGCGGTCGCGCCCTCGACGCGCCTCAGCGCTTCGGCATTGGGCAGGAATCCGCACCAGTCGATCCAGCCGCGGCCATGTGCCCGGCCCAGCGCTTCGCTCACCTCCGGATCGGCGTTGCCGATCACCTCGAGCACCACCCCGCGGACGTGGAGCTCACGGCCGACCTCGACGAGTTGGAGGCCCCCACGTGCCCGGGTCAGGCGCCCTACGTAGACGGCGCGGCCCCGAAGGGAACTCGGCACATGCGCCGGCACCATCGGGGTGTTGGGCACGACGGGATGGGGCCTATCGAATCGCTTCGCGTAGGCATGCTCAGCGAGCATGATGCGACGCGAGCGCTCCGCACGCGTCTCCGCCCAGCGCACCGCGCCCGCCACCGGCCTGACAAGCGGCTGCGGCATCCAGGGGCGCATGGTGAGGGCCGCCGCCGTGTCCTCGTGGACATCCCACACGATGACCGGATGATCGACACCCCTCGCGGCGAGCAGGGCATCGGGACTGTGCAGGAGCACCACGTCGTGATGCGGAGCCTCTGACTTCAGGACGCGATGCGTCGCACGAACGGCGGCGAGGCGCTTCCGCCCGACGCTGCGCGGGATGTCGATCGCGCGCACGCCCTCCCGCGCCTCTGCGCCGTAGGCCGAGAAGGGTGCTGCCTGCGTGACCTGATGGCCCGCGTCGAGCAGGGCACCGATCTCGCGCTCAGCGATGCGTGCATCACGGGGATCGTGCACCGGACACACCACGAGGACGCGCACGTCAGTCCTGGTCTTGATCGGCCGTGAGCTCGGCGAGGGCCTGCTCGTTGGCCTCCTTGCGCTTGCGGCGTCGCTCCCGCAAGGCCTTCTTGCTCTGCAGGCCGAAGCGCGTCTCGTACTCGGGGATGATGTCGTCGGGATGGCCGTCGGCGATGATCTTGCCCTCATCGAGCCAGAGCACGCGGTTGCAGGCCGACCTGATGGCACCCATCGAGTGACTGACGAGGAAGATCGTGTCTGCCTCATCGCGCAGCTGCTGGATGCGCTGGCTGCTGCGCTTGACGAACTCACCGTCTCCCGTCGAGAGAGCCTCGTCGATGAGGAGGATCTCGTGGGTGACAGCGGAGGCGATGGCGAATTTCAGGCGCGCCGACATCCCGGATGAGTAGGTGTTCATCGGCATGTGGATCGCCGAGCCGATGCCACTGAATTCGATGACCGACGGGACCCGCTCGCGAACCTCGGCCGGAGTGAGCCCTAGGGCTAGGAGTCCGAGCTCGACGTTGCGCAGCCCGGACAGCGCCTGCATCAGCGCCGAGCTCACGCCGAGCATCGTGGGCTGGCCATCGGCGTAGACCGCACCCTGATTGGGCGGCAAGAGGCCGGCGATGGCGCGCATGAGAGTGGACTTGCCGGCTCCGTTCTTGCCGATTACGCCGACCGCTTCGCCCTGCCGGGCGACAAAACTCACGCCCCGCAGTGCATGCACTTCGCGCTTGGAGGACACGGGTCGCCGCGTGCGCATACGCCGCCACCTGCTTGCGTGTGGATCGAGCGGCTCATCCGGGGCCGTCCACACGCGATAGACAATGTGGAGGTCGTCGACGACGACCTTGATCGGTGCGTCGGGATCGTTGTCCTTGGGCGGCTCGACGTCGGAGAAGTCAGCGTCCTCGCTGAGATCGAACTCGTCGTCATCCTCTGCCATAGCGGTCCTCTGCACGCCAGAAGAACCACATACCGAAGGGCAGAATCACCAGCGCCCACCCTGCCGCGAGGGCCCAGTTCCAAGCCCCCCACGGAGAAAAGTAGGAATCCATAAGCGCATCGCGCATGATGTTGAGGTAGACCGTGCCGGGGTTGATCTCGATGAGGAAGGTCGCCCACGCCGGCACCCCCAGCCGCTCGAGCCGGTCAGCGATCGGGATCATGACGCCCGACATGTATCCCCAGATCCGCAGGAAGTAGGGAAGCACCTCGGACACGTCCTGCACGGTCGCCACGACGCGGGCCATGATGAGCGCCATGCCGAGGGAGAACATCAGGATGAGCAGCAACGCGACGGGAGCGAGTAGCCACTGCCACGTGATCGCCTCACCCGTGACCAG
>CAZLMT010000060.1:0-2038 GCA_964560615.1 uncultured Actinomyces sp. | reverse complement strand
CAGCAGAATGACGACCATGATCGGGAGCGCATAGAGGAAGACGCGCAGCTGCTTGATGACCGTGGCGATGGGCAGCACGGCCCGAGGGAAGTGAATGGAGCGCACCAGCCCCTCATTGCCCGAGATGCTGCGCGATCCCACCGTGATCGACTGACGGATGATGGCGAAGGTGAAGACGCCCGCCGCGAGGAATCCGGTGTAGTTCTCGACACTTCCTCTGCCACCGAGCAGGAAGCCGAAGAGAAACCAGTAGATCGCCATGGTGAGGACCGGGTCCATCACCTGCCAGAACTGACCCAGTCGGCTCTTGGTGTTCTGCTTGTCGACACTGGCCTTGGCAAAGGCGAAGATGAAGGCCCTGCGCTGCCAGAGGCTGCGGAGATAGGCCCCGAAGGCGGGACGGCTATTGACCGGCGCGAGGCCGGATTCGCGGGCGAGGTCCGCGGCGTCGACCTCGCGACCGTCGACGAGGATCAGAGCCGCACCACCTTGGGTCCGCTCGTCGCTCCGCGCGTGTCGAAGAGGCGAGGTGCCCGCGCAACGATTCCGGCGAGGTCGTATGCGCTGTGATTTTGCAGAAGCACGACGAGGTCGGCACGCGCCAAGGCGGCATCAAGGTCATCCACGCAGTTGAGGGTCTCGACACCGACGCGCCAGGCCTCGACGTGGGGATCATGGAACTCCACATCAGCGCCCTTGTCGCGCAACTCGATGGCGATCGGCTTGGCGGGAGACTCGCGCTGATCGGCGATATCAGGCTTGTAGGTCACGCCGAGGAGCAGGATTCGCGCCCCGCGGAGTGCCTTGCCCTCGTCATTGAGGGCGTCCTGGATGCGCCGCACGACGTAGGAAGGCATCCCGGCATTGATCTCCTGGGCCAACTCCACGAAGCGGAAGGGATATCCCAGCTTCGCCTGGACCTGGTAGGAGAGGTAGTTGGGGTCGATCGGGATGCAGTGACCCCCGACTCCGGGTCCGGGATAGAAAGCCTGGAAGCCGAAGGGCTTGCTCTTGGCAGCCGCGATGACGTCCCAGAGGTCGATATCGAGCTCGTAGCAGAAGCGCGCCATCTCATTGACGAGGGCGATATTGATGTGGCGATAGGTGTTCTCCAACAACTTGGCCATCTCGGCCTCGCGCGTGCCGCGCGCCCTCACAACGGTATCGACGAATGTTCCGTAGAACTCCGCCGCGGCATCGGTGCAGGCGTGGGTGTGACCGCCGACCACCTTGGGGGTGTTCTTCATGCCGTACTGCTCATTGCCGGGATCGATGCGCTCCGGGCTGAAGGCCAGGTGGAAGTCACGCCCGGCGACGAGCCCACCGGCCTCGAGCACGGGCCGCACCTCATCGTCGGTCGTGCCGGGGTACGTCGTCGACTCGAGGACCACCAGGTGCCCAGGTCTGAGGTGCACGGCGATGGAACGAGTGGCACCGAGCACGGCACCAAGGTCGGGTCCGCCTTCAGGGGTGAGCGGCGTGGGCACGCAGATGACGACCGCGCGTGCGTCGGCGATCACCGATGCGTCGGTCGTGGCGGTGAAGCCTCGGTCCAGCATCTCGCGGATATCAGCGTCGGACAGGTCGTCGACATGCGAGCGCGCCCCCATGAGCCCCTCGACGACGCCGGCGGAGACATCGAGCCCTGTCACCGAGAGCCCGGCACGGGTGGCCTCCTGCGCGAGGGGAAGGCCGACGTAGCCCAGCCCGATGACCACCAGATCGCGCGTCATGTCCGTCCTTCGCCTTCCCCGCGGGGCTTGCGTGCCTCGAGCCCGCGAAGCCGTCCTGGCCGCAGGGCGGTCAGCCCCGAAGGGCGCCGAGGAAAGAGTACGCCGCCCGATAGGCCTCCATGACAGAAGGCCACGTGCGCGTTTCCTCCACCCAGGCACGGGCACGCTCACCCGCCTCCCCGCGAGCGGTGGGATCAGCAAGGGACCTCAGGGCCTCGGCGAGAGCGTCAGCATCGCCGGGCGCCACGAGCGGGGAGCCGGGGGCGAGGACCTCGGCGACGGCGGGCAGGTCGCTCCCCACGACC
>CAZLMT010000059.1:3559-14571 GCA_964560615.1 uncultured Actinomyces sp. | reverse complement strand
GACGCCGAACTGGCCATCGGCGAAGAGTGGCGTCCAGGTGGTCGTGAAGAGGAACTCGCTCAGCGGGATCTCGGCGAAGAACTCCAGCGACGGGATGAGCAGCGAGACGATGATCCCGAAGGTGGTGAAGATGGAGACGGCCGCCGCAGCGAAGAGGATGCCGCGGATGACCTTCTCGCCGTAGCGCGGCTTTGTCTGCCGCAGGGGGTTGAGGCCCCCCGCGGCAGACTCGGCCAGTGCGGTGCTCATTGACTTAACCTAGCGATCGCTCAGCCGGGCCCGTCAGGAGCCCGAGAGGGCTGCGTAGTCGGACTGGAGCTTGGCCTTCTGCTCCTCGTTGAGCGGGATGAAGAGCGCATCGCTCGCGATCGTGGCGTCATTGGCGACGTAGTAGTCGAAGAACGCCTTGACCTCGGGCTTGGCGAGTGCCTGCTTGGACGGGTAGATGAAGAGCGGGCGCGAGAGCGGCGTGTAGCTGCCGTCCTGGGCCGTCTCCACGCTGGGTGCGACACAGCCTGCACCGCTGTCGATCTGCACGGCCGTGAGCTTGTCGGTGTTCTCCTCGAAGTAGGTGAACCCGAAGTAGCCGAGGCCACCCTGGGAGCCGCTCACGCCCTGGACGGTGATGTTGTCATCCTCCGTGGGGGTGTAGTCGGTGCGGCTCGCACCCTCCTCGCCGTTGATGGCGTCGGTGAAGTAGTCGAAGGTGCCCGAGTCGGTGCCGGCTCCGAAGAGCTCCAGCGCGACGTCAGGGAAGTCGGCGCGGACCTGGTTCCAGTTGTTGACGGTGGATCCCGGCGCCCAGATCGTGGTGAGCTCTTCGACGGTGAGACACGTCGCCCAGGTGTTCTCCTTGTTGACGACGACGGTGAGTGCGTCGACGGCGACCTGGAGTGGGGCGTACTCGATTCCTGCTGCCTCGCAGGCCGCGGCCTCGTCTTCCTTGATGTTGCGCGAGGCGTCGTTGGCATCGGTCTCGCCGCGGCAGAACTTCTCGAAGCCGCCGCCGGTGCCCGATGAGCCCACGGTGACCTGCACGCCCGGATTGGCGGCCATGAAGTCCTCGGCCGCGAGTGCGGTGAGGGGGTAGACGGTCGAGGAGCCGTCGATGCGCACGGCACCACTCAGATTCGAGTCGCCCGAGGCGCTGGAGTCGCTGCTCGAGCCGCCGCCGCAGGCGGCGAGCACGAGGGCGCTGGAGATGGCAAGTGCCGCGAGGGCGGCGGTGCGGGTGCGAGTCACCCTGGTCCTCCTGTGAGTCGATTGCATGGTCTCGATGACCGGACGACTCAAAACCTAGGAAGCCCGCATGACCCTACGGCGGGGTCATGATGAACGGAAGGTGAACTCAAACGGTCGGGCTGATGAATCAATCTCGGGAGACGCCGTGACGCTCGACCGCGAGCACCGTCGGCTCCTCCGCGTCCTCGGAGAAATTCCGGTGGACCACGAGGAATCCCCCCGGCGGGAGCTTGGGGTCGAGGTCGAAGGTGCCCGTGATGCGCAGCCCGGCGATGGTCTCGACGAGCGCGGGCAGGAGCGGTCTGTGGGTGCATACGACGAGGGGCCGCGGGTCCAGGAGGAGCTCCTGCATCCGGCGCGCGGCGCGCTTGGGGCGCTCGGTGAAGGATTCCTCGCTAAGCGCTGGCTCGAGGTGTACGTCGACGTCGACCGACTTGGCGTATCGGCGTACCGTCTCGCGACACCGGGTCGCATCTGAGGAGTGGACTCCCTCGATGCCGTAGGCCGCAAGCATGGGCACGAGGGCCTTGGCCTGAGACCTGCCCTTGCCCGAGAGCGGCCGCTCGGAATCGAGTTTCCCTTTGAAGTCGGCGCGCTTGAGCGCCTGCGTGTGGCGCAGCAGGATGAGCGGCGTGCTCACGGGCAGGGCGACGGCCTCGCGTACGAGGTCGGCGTCGCGGGGGTAGGTGAGCCGCGCGGCCGCCTCGTCGGCGGGAAGCCACTCGACGGCCTCGACTTCATCGTCGGGTGCGAAGCCCTCGTCGGAGCCGACCCGCGCCGCCCAGTAGTCGACCACCTTGGGGGAGCCCAGGGCGACGTACTCCTGACGGGCCAGGGGTGCTCCCAGGACGGGCACGATCCCCGTCTCCTCGTCGCATTCGCGGACAGCGGCGACCACGGGATGCTCGCCGGGCTCGATCTTGCCTTTGGGCAGGGACCAGTCGGCGCGCAGCCCTCGGCGGATGACCGCGATCTCAGGCCCGGCGGCTGCGTCGCGTACGACGACCACGCCGGCGGCCCGCACGACCTCCGAGTCGGTCATAGGGGCAGTCTTGCGTACGAAAGTGAACAGGGGGACAGGAGTGCTGAATCCCTCAGGGGGAGGGTCGTGAGCCCGGCGAACTTTGGGTAGATCAGGCCCTTCCGGGGCACATTCCACCCGAAGTTCGCCCGGCAGGGCCCTAGTGGATGCCGGCGTGATGGGCGGCCCGGCGGACCGAGGGCCACAGGTCGAGGAAGGCCACCCGGTCGGCCATCTCGGCCGCCTCCTCGACGGCGAGAAGCCGACCGAGGGCGAAGGCCCCCTGGGGATCCGCACCGGGCACCCACTCGCGAAGGATCACCTGGGCGACATGGGCATCCTGATGGTGGCCGAGCACCTCGGTGACGTCAGCAAGACGCTCGGCCAGACGCGCCATGTCATGGCCGAGCACGGGGGCGACAGCATCGGCGGCATAGCGGGCGCGCTTCGCCGCGATCCGGGCCTCGTGCCACACCGGGCTCGGCGTCTCCAATTCCAGCTCCTCGGCACGGCGTTCGAGACGGCGGAAGGCCCGGGTCACCAGGCGCGGCAGGGCGTCCTCCGCGGGCTGCGCGGCGCGCTCACTCAGCGGGGGCCGGCGTACGCCGTCGACGAGGTCCTCGAGCAGGGCGGCGTAGCGCTGCGAGTCGACGACGGCCAGGGCTTCGGCTGTCGCCGACAGCATGCGCTCGTCGAGGCGCGCGTCGATCACCGCTTGCGCGTGGGCGGCGTCGTCGTCGGCGAGCTCGGCGGCGTGGTCATCGAGGCGCTCGCGCAGCACTTCGGTATCGCGTGCCGCGCCGAGGCCCGAGGCCATCCAGCCGAGTTCGGCGCGCATGCGCCGCGCCCACTCGTCCTGGAGCAGGGGCTCGAAAACCTTGAGGCCGCTGCGCAGGCGACGTGCGCTCACTCGCATCTGGTGCACGGCGTCGGGCAGGTCCCGGCGCAAGAGCAGGTCGGCGAGCAGGAGCCGACGACAGTGCATTGCGAGGTAGGCGCTGACGACCTCTCCGGAAGGTGCCGAGGGCGGCGGCCAGGCCAACTCAGGCACATCGGGGGGCACCGCTGCCCGTTGGCCCAGCGCGGCACCGGCCTTGCTCATGGTGCCGGGCACCGCACCTGCGGCGAGGAGGGCTTCTCCGACCCGGCCGAGGAGGCGCTCGTCCAGGGGGCGCCCCGGATGCGGGATCGCCTCGGCCTCGATCTCACGGAAGCGCTTGGCGACGTGATCTCCCTCGAGGATCGACACGGTGTCATCCACTACTTCCACGAGGGCAACGCCGTCGGCGTCGATGAGGAGGCGCGGGGTGCGCTCGGTCTGAAGCGCTGCCACCGGAGCCAGGGGCGAGGTGCGCGTGAAGGCCGTGACCAGGCGAGTGAGTTCGGAGGGGACATCGGGTCCGAGCGGAGCGTGCACCTCATCGCGGACGCCGTGACCCTTGCCCTGCACGGGCAGTTTGAGGTGCCAGCCTTCATCCGGGCCGCCTGCGCGGCGACGCAGGGTGATGCCCCAGCGGAAGAGCCGGAGGTCGGGAGTGTCGTAGTAGACGTTGCGCATCGTGAAGGTCGGGCGTGACTCCACGCGGGAGACGCCTGGCACCGCAGCGAGATCAGGCAGCGTGAATGCCCCCGTCACGCGGAACTTGAGTTCGACCTCGCGCTGGGTGGTGCTCACACCAGACGACCGCGGGTGCGATGCACCTCGATGAGGGTCTCCTGGAGGTCACGGGGCGGACGGCCGTCCGGGCCCGTCGTGCGCCGCAGCCAGGTGCCGTCGGAGCGCAGGTCCCACGCGGCGGTGCCGGGGTCGAAGGCCAGGATGAAGAGTGCATCGATCTCGGCCACCTGGTCGGGGCTCTTCAGGCTCACCAGCGTCTCGACGCGGCGGTCGAGATTGCGGTGCATGAGGTCGGCCGAGCCGATCCACACCTCGGTATCGCCGTCATTGCAGAACTCGTACACGCGAGAGTGCTCGAGGAAGCGGCCGAGGATGCTGATGACCTCGATGTTGTCGCTCAGGCCGGGGACGCCGGGACGCAGCGCACAGATGCCGCGGACCCAGACCTTGATGGGTACGCCGGCCTGCGAGGCGCGGTAGAGCGCGTCGATGGTGCGCTCGTCAACGACCGAGTTGGCCTTGAACCGGATCCCTGACGTGCGGCCCGCGCGCGCGTGCTCGATCTCGCGGTCGATCCGCTCGATGAGGCCGGTGCGGATCGAGTGCGGGGCGACGAGCAGCCGGTGGTAATCGGTGTTCATCGAGTAACCCGACAGGACGTTGAAGAGATCCGAGACGTCTTCGCCGACCTGGTGGTCGCACGTGAAGAGCCCGAAGTCCTCGTAGAGCCGCGCAGTCTTGGGGTGATAGTTGCCGGTGCCCAGGTGGCAATAGCGACGCAGTCGGTCTCCGTCATCGCGGACGACGAGTGAGAGCTTGCAGTGTGTCTTGAGCCCAACCAGGCCGTAGACAACGTGGACGCCGGCCTCCTCGAGCTTCTTGCCCCAGTCGATGTTGTTCTGCTCGTCGAAGCGGGCCTTGATCTCGACGAGGGCGAGCACCTGCTTGCCGTTGCGGGCTGCCTCGATGAGCGCCTGCACGATCGGTGAGTCTCCGCTGGTGCGGTAGAGCGTCTGCTTGATGGCGAGGACGTGCGGATCCACAGCGGCCTGCTCCAGGAAGAGCTGCACGCTCGTGGAGAACGAGTCGTAGGGATGGTGCACGAGGATGTCCTTTTCGCGCACCTCCGCGATGATGTCGGGAGCTGAAGCCGACTCCACTTCGGCGAGCGCACGGCTCGTGCGCGGCACGAAGCTCGCCTGCTTGAGGTCATCGCGATCCACGGCGTACAGCGACCACAGGCCGGTGAGGTCAAGCGGCCCCGGGAGGCGGAAGACCTCGGGCTCGCTCACATCGAGCTCGTCCATGAGCAACGCGAGCACGTGGGGATCGATCGAGCTCTCGACCTCGAGGCGCACGGCAGGCCCGAAGCGGCGTCGCGAGAGCTCGCGCTCCAGCGCCTTGAGGAGGTTCTCGGCGTCATCCTCCTCCACCTCGACGTCTTCGTTGCGCGTCACGCGGAAGATGTGGTGCTGGAGGATGTCCATGCCGGGGAAGAGCTCGTCGAGGTGCGCGGCGATGACTGACTCCAGCGGCACGAAGCGCTGGGTGTCGACGCGCACGAAGCGCGGCAGCAACGGAGGCACCTTGACGCGCGCAAAGAGCTCAGTGCCCGTGACGGGATTGCGCACGACGACGGCGAGGTTGAGCGACAGTCCGCTGATGTAGGGGAAGGGATGGCTCGGGTCCACCGCAAGCGGGGTGAGCACGGGGAAGACGCGCTGGTCGAAGAACGCATCGAGCTCGGTGCGCTCATCCGCCGTGAGGGACTCCCAGTCGAGGATCTGCACGCCGTGCGCGGCGAGCGCCGGGCGCACCTCATCGCGGAAGATCGTCGCCTGCTGGAGCTGAAGCAGGTGGGCTCGGCTCCAGATCGCCTCGAGCACCTCGCGAGGCGTGAGCCCACTCGCTGCGCGTACGGCGATGCCGGTCGCGATGCGGCGCTTGAGGCCTGCGACCCGGACCATGAAGAACTCGTCGAGGTTGCTCGCGAAGATCGCGATGAACTTCGCTCGGTCGAGCACGGGGAGGTCGGGGTCCTCCGAGAGCTGGAGGACACGCTCATTGAAGGCGAGCCAGGAGAGTTCGCGGTCGAGGAAGCGATCCGGGGGAAGTGGGCCGGCCTCGGCCTCGACCGTGGCCACGGCCGCGTCGTCCAGCTCGACCTCGGCCTGGGGGATGTGGGCCTGGGGAGCATCGGTGGACATCCGCCTATGGTCCCACAGCTGGATGAGGCCCGGGTGGCCTGCGGATGACGATTCAGGTGGGAGGGGACGAATCAGGCGCGACGGTAGAGCACGTCGGTATCCCAGCGGGTGAAGCCGAGGCTGGAGTAGAGGCCGATGGCGGGGGTGTTGGCGGCATCGACGTAGAGCATCGCCTGGGGCTGCCCGCGCGCGGCGAGGAGCCGCAGGCCGGCCAACAGCAGCGCCCTGCCCAGGCCGGTGCCCTGCCGGGCCGGATCGATGCCGATGACGTACACCTCGCCCATCGGCTCGTGGCCATGGCCGTGGGAGTGGTCCACGCCCTCGGCATGCAGGCGCGTGTGGTCATCATCGCCGTGGGCGTGGGCGCCGCCGTGGACCTTGGTCCAGTGGAAGCCGACGATGTCGCCGCCCTCGTCGGTGGCGACGAGGAAGCCCGAGGCATCGAACCAGGACTCGCTCATGCGCCGCTGCAGATCGTCGATCGTCCAGCCGCCTTGGTCGGGCAGATCGGCGAAGGCCGCGGTGTTGACCGCGAGCCACGCGTCGTCGTCGATGCCGGGCAGGAAGGTGCGCAGGTGTACGCCAGCAGGCAGCGGCGCCTCGGGGAGCGATGTCACCAGTGAGCGGCGCATCTGCCAGAGCACGCGTGCGCGGGCGAAACCGAGTCGCTGTGCCAGTCCGCGGGCCGCCTCGCTCTCGCCGTGGGCCCAGAGGCGCAACCCCCGGCCGGGGACATCGGCGTCGCTGATGCGGATGAGGTCCTCGACGAGAGCGTGCCCGAGGCCGCGGCGGCGTGCGGACGGCGCGACCACGAGTTCGGCACTCGGGCCCTCGACGAGATCGGTGACGTCCAGATGCGCGTAGCCGACGAGGCGCCCGTCCTCGGACCGGGCGAGCAGGTGGCGTACGTCGGCATCGCCGCCATGGCGAAGGTGCAGCATGACGTGCTCGGAGCTCGGGGTGACCCCGTCATGACGCGTGGCGTCATCGACGAGGTCGAAGACATCGAGGACCTCCGCCCGGTCGAGGTGGCGACGGACCTCGATCACGCTCATCTGCCCGCTCGGCTCTCGACCTCGGCGGCGTCCTCAAGCGTAGAAACGGTTGCCTCGTCGGGGCGGGCCGGGACGAAGCGGTAGCCCACGTTGCGCACGGTGCCGATGAGCGCCTCGTGCTCAGGCCCCAGTTTGGCGCGCAGGCGACGCACGTGGACGTCGACCGTGCGGGTGCCCCCGAAGTAGTCGTATCCCCACACCTCCTGCAGGAGCTGTGCACGACTGAAGACGCGCCCGGGGTGCTGTGCGAGGTAGCGCAGCAATTCGAATTCCTTGAAGGTGAGGTCCAGGGTGCGCGCGCGCACGCGGGCGACGTAGCCCGCCTCGTCGATGGAGAGGTCACCGCTGCGGATCTCGCCCGGCGCATCCTCGGGCTGGGCGTCGAGCCGCGCGACGGACAGGCGCAGTCGGGCTTCGAGCTCGGCCGGTCCGCACGTGTCGACGACGAATTCGTCGATGCCCCAGTCGCGCTGGAGGGCGGTGAGCCCACCCTCCGTGACGATGACGATGAGGGGGTGCTCGATCCCGGTCTGGCGGATCAGGCGCGTCAGGCTGCGCACGTGCGGCAGGTCGCGACGGCCGTCGACGAGGACCGCATCACAGGGCGGCGCATCGAGCAGGGCCGTGGCCTGGGCGGGGAGGATCCGCACCGAGTGCGGGAGCAGGCTGAGCGCCGGCAAGACCTCCACGGAGGGCTCCACCGCCTGGGTGAGCAGCAGCAGGCGCACTACGAGAGGATAGCTACCCGTGACCGAGGTGCTTCCCGATGGGACCGATGGGGCCGAGGGAGTCGGCAGAGCCCGACAGGGGCGGCTTGGCCGACCCGCCGGGCCGCACCGCATCCCGCTTCCGCCGCAGGCCCAGCCCCTCTCGCTCAGGAGCCAGGACGGCGTCGCGCTCGTCGCCATGCACCTGCCGCATCCCACGAGTCGCACGGCACTGGTCGTCGCGCACGGGTTCGGCGGTGCACACGATCAGGAGCGGGTCGCGCGGATCGCGCGCATCCTCAGTGACGAAGCCGCCGTCGTCGCGGTGACCCAGCGCGGCCACGGCGACTCCGACGGCATGACCACGCTGGGCCATCGTGAGCCACTCGACGTCGAGGCGGCGGTGGCGTGGGCGCGTGAGGCGGGATACGACCGGGTCGTCACCATCGGCTTCTCGATGGGTGCCGCGGTCGTCCTGCGCCACGCCGCACTCCTCGGCCCTGGCTCCAGCGATGCGGTGGTCGCGGTGAGCGGCACGGCGTACTGGTACTACCGCGGCACCACCCCCATGCGCTGGCTGCATCGCGGCATCGCCACGGCCGCGGGCCGCGCGTACATCCGCATGGTCTTGGGCACTCGCGTCGATCCTGCTCCGTGGCCAGACCCGCCGCCGATGCCACCCCCCGACGCCGCGGCACGCGTGCGTGACCACGGGATCGACCTGCTCATCGTCCACGGGGATGCCGATGGCTTCTTCCCCCTCGACCATCCCCGTGCCCTGCACGAGGCGGCACCCGGCTCCGAACTCTGGATCGAGCCGGGCTTCGGGCATGCCGAGGGGGCGATCGAGGAGTCGCTCGTTCGTCGCATTGGCGCATGGGCGGGGCGAGCGCAGCCGCCCCTGTCGGGCTAGGCTGGCGACATGCTCGAGATCGTCTTCACGGGACTCCTGGTCCTCGCGATCATCTTCATCACGTGGTTCTCGGGCTACGTCGTCTACAAGCTCTTCAAGGGACAGGGTTAAGTGTCCGTCTCGGACCTCCCAGAGGAGCTGATCCCGCTCTCCTGGCTCATCGGCCGCTGGGCCGGGGTCGGACTCGGGCAGTACCCCACGATCGAGGACTTCCGCTTCGGCCAGGAGGTCTCCTTCATCACCGACGGTCGCCCCTTCCTCTCCTATGCATCGCGCAGTTGGCTCCTCGACGACGACGGCGAGAAGGTCCGGCCTCTCGCGCTCGAGACGGGCTTCTGGCGTCCGCGTCCCGATGGCGAGGTCGAGGTGATGCTCGCGCACCCGACCGGCTACTCCGAGCTCTGGCTCGGCAGCCATGAGGTGCTGGGCATCGAGGACGCGCGCATCACGAGTGCTCGTGCGACGCTGCGCACCGATGTGATTGCTGCCTCGCCGAGCGCCAAGCCCTACGCCGCGGGGGAGCGGCTCTATGGACTGGTCAACGACGAGCTCATGTGGACCTTCGACATGGCGGCCGTCGGCGAGCCGGTGACCAACCACCTCTCCGCGCGACTACGCCCGGCCGACTGATGGGCTGGGACGAGCAGCTGCACGCTCGCGGCTACCGCGTCACCCCGCAGCGCACCCTCGTCCTCGCCGCCGTCAACGATCTCGGGCACGCGACACCCGAGGAGATCCTCGTGCGCGTGCAGGTGGAGTCGCCCAAGGTCAACCTGTCCACCGTTTATCGCACCCTCGAGGTCCTCGAGGACGTCGGGCTGGTCACCCATGCGCACCTCGGACACGGCTCGCCGACGTACCACTCCGTGGACGAGGACGTGCACATTCACCTCGTCTGTCGACGCTGCAGCGGCGTCGAGTCCATCCCCGCGGCGGTCGCCCGGGGCTTCCTGGAGTCCCTGAATCGCGGGCAGGGCTTCACGACCGACGTCGGTCACATGGCCATCCACGGCCTGTGCCGCGGGTGCCGGGAAGGCGAGCAGGGTGCCTGACGTTGACTCCGACGTGATGGAGTACCGCAGCCCGGCCCTGGACCTGCCCGGGGCATGCCCGCCGCCTGAGAGCTCGCCCGACTCGGGCGTGCCCTGGCACTACGGCGACCCGCACGCCGAGCAGCGCCGTCTCGTCGCGGGTGTCGGCGCCGTGGATCTCTCGCATCGCGGCGTGATCACCGTGACCGGCCCCGATCGGCTGACCTGGCTGCATAGCCTCACCACCCAGCGCCTGGACTCTCTCGATCCCGGCTCATCCACCATGGCGCTCATCCTCAGTCCGCACGGTCATGTCGAGCATGTGATGCACATGGCCGACGACGGCACCACGACGTGGATCACCGTCGAGCCCGGTGATGCCGCAGCCCTGGTGGCCTACCTCGAGTCCATGCGCTTCATGCTGCGGGTCGAGGTGGCCGACGTGAGCGATGACTGGGCCGTGGTCTGGCAGCCCGTGCGCGAGGCCCATCCCGAGCGCGTCGCGTGGCTGGTGCCCGCCGACATGGCTGGTGCAGGCGCGACGGATGCGGGCAGCGACCGTGGCGGTGACGCGTCGAAGTACGTCGACCACCGGCCCGGCGTGCTCATCGGTCGCGAGGTGCTCGTGCCGCGCGCGGATCTGCTGTCGGCGCTGGGTGAGGATCCTGCCGGGACCTGGGCGCTCGAGGCGCTGCGCGTGGCGGCCGCGGTGCCGCGCCTCCGGCACGAGACCGACCATCGCACCCTCCCGCACGAGGTGGGCTGGATCGGGCCGGCCGTGCACCTGTCCAAGGGCTGCTATCGCGGGCAGGAAGCCGTCGCCCGCGTCCACAATCTGGGATCACCGCCGCGGCGTCTGGTGCTGCTGCATCTCGACGGCGGTGCCGAGAGCCTGCCCGCGCACGGCGACCCCGTCTTCCTCGGGGACCGCGAAATCGGGTGGGTCGCTTCATCGGCGCGGCACTACGAACTCGGACCCATCGCCACGGCCGTGATCAAGCGGTCGGCCGACCCTTCGGCTGATCTCATCGTGCGCGCGGGCTCCGGTGACATCGCAGCCGCTCAGGAGCCGGTCGTCCTCGTGCGCTAGAGCCGAGCCTTCGATCGGTGCGTATCAGCCGATCCGTCGACTTTGTCATCCAGAGCCGCGCCGGCGGACCAGGGAGGCACGGATCTAGATGACAAAGCCGATGGTCTCCGTCGCTAGTCGACGTCGAG
>CAZLMT010000059.1:0-3459 GCA_964560615.1 uncultured Actinomyces sp. | reverse complement strand
GAGGCACGGATCTAGATGACAAAGCCGATGGTCTCCGTCGCTAGTCGACGTCGAGGATGATCGTCGTCGGCCCGTCGTTCACCAGGCTCACACGCATGTCGGCACCGAAGCGACCCATCGCCACGCGCGCCCCCCGCGACGCCAGCTCATCGGCGACGATCGCCACGAGCGGCTCCGCCACCGGCCCGGGCGCGGCAGCATCCCAGGTGGGGCGACGCCCCTTGCGGGTGTCGGCGTAGAGAGTGAACTGGGAAACGACGAGCACGGGCAGGCCGAGATCGGATGCCGAGACCTCCTTGGAGCCACCCGGCTCCGTGCAGGTCTCGAAACGCGACGCGTCGAAGATCCGCAGGTCGTAGGCCTTCTGGGCGAGCCGGCGGGCTGTCTTCTCGTCATCGGTGTGCGTGACGCCGACCAGCATGAGCAGCCCGGGGCCCTCGATGCGGCCCACCTCCTCGCCCGCGACGACGACATCGGCTCCATCCACGCGCTGGATCACGGCTCGCATAGACGCACGGTAGCGAGTGCGTCGCGATGGGCACCTGACAGGATGCGCGCGTGAGCGAGATCCTGGTCGAGGTACGCCGCGGCGGTGTCGTCGAGGGCGTGCATCGCGGTCATGCTGTCGTGCTCGCACCGGATGGCAGCATCGAGCGCGCGTGGGGCGATCCCCATGCTCGGATCCTCCCGCGCTCATCCAATAAGCCCGCGCAGGCGACCGCCATGGTGCGCGCCGGGCTCCCACTTGAGGGTGAACTCCTCGCGCTCGCGTCCGCATCGCACAGCGGCGAAGACTTCCACCTCGACGGAGTACGCCGGATCCTCGCGATGGCTGAGCTCGATGAGGCGAGCCTGCTCACCCCGCCTGAACTCCCGATCGACGACGACGTGCGCCTGGGCGTGCAGGTCGCCGGCGGCAAGCCCACATCGGCGTACATGAACTGCTCGGGCAAGCACGCCGCCATGCTGCTCACCTGCGTGGTCAACGACTGGTCCCTCGCGGACTACACCGACCCGGTGCATCCCTTGCAGCAGGCGATCGCCGCCGAGACGGCCGACCGCGCCGG
Source organism: uncultured Actinomyces sp. (assembly GCA_964560615.1). GTDB lineage: Bacteria > Actinomycetota > Actinomycetes > S36-B12 > S36-B12 > Mxb001. The sequence continues at coordinate 2,392 of CAZLMT010000059.1, read as the reverse complement.
CGAGGAGCCGTGGGCTGTCGCAGTCGATGGCTGCGGTGCGCCTCTCTTCGGGCTGACTGTCGCGGGGCTGGCACGCCTGGGGCGCTCTGTCTCTATGGCGGACGACGAGCCTGCCCGTCGCGTGGCCACGGCGATGCGCGAGTTCCCGGATTGGGTCGCGGGCACGCGCCGAGATGCTGCAGCACTGCAGCGATCGCTGCCGGGATCCCTCATCAAGGAGGGCGCCGAGGCCGTCTACCTCGTTGTCCTGGCCGATGGGCGCTCGGTGGCACTCAAGATCGAGGACGGCTCCGGGCGGGCACGGCCCGTGGCGATGGCGGGCATCCTGCGCTCGATCGGGGTCGACAACGACGTCATCGCGCAGCAGTCCCGACAGGTGCTCCTCGGTGGGGGACTCCCCGCGGGCGAGATTGTCCCAACGGTGGAGTGATCGTGACTCAGCTGCGACGCGTCCTCGGGGTGGGGGGAGCCACCGTCGTCGGACTGGGAGCCATGCTCGGCACCGGTGTCTTCGCGGCGTGGACTCCCGCGATCGCCCTTGCGGGATCGGGTCTGCTCATTGCACTGGCGATCGCCGCGGCGGTCGCGGCGCTCAATGCGACGTCGACCGCATCCCTCGCACGCGCCCTCCCGGAATCCGGCGGTGCCTATGCCTACGGCCGGGCCTACCTCTCGCGCCCGGCGGGAGTGCTCGCGGGCTATGCCTTTGTCTTCGGCAAGGCCGCCTCCGCGGGCGCCGCTGCGCTCACCATCGGCGCGTATGCCTGGCCGGGCTACGAGCGCGTCGTGGGGCTCGTGGCCGTCGTCGTGGCACTCGGCCTCGACCTCAGGGGCATCGTGAAGTCCGTGCGCGTGACCGCGGTGCTCGTGGCGTTCGTCCTCGCGGTGCTGGCTGTCTTCGCGGTGGCGACGTCGACCGTTGCCGGGGCGACTTCGGTCACTCTTGACGCCCCGAGCGGTACCGGCCTTGTCGCCGCTGCCGGGATCCTCTTCGTTGCCTTCGCGGGATACGCGAGAATCACGGTCCTCGGCGAAGAGGTGCGCGACCCTGCGCACACGATTCCGCGCGCCATGATCGCGAGCTTCGCCATCATCATCGTCGTCTACGCCGTCATCGCGGTCGTCGTCCTCCGCGCAGTGTCGAGCGGCGCGATGCTCTCAGCCGCTCCGCTGGAAAGCATTGCCACGACGATCCAATCGACCGCGATGGACGTCCTCGTGCGCATCGGTGCGGTCGTCGCCGCCGGTGCAGTCCTGCTGTCGCTCATCGCCGGGGTCGGGCGCACCCTCTTCGCCATGGGTCGCGGTGGCGATGCACCACGGGCCCTGGCCCATGTGAGCGCATCGACAGGCGTGCCGGCGCGTGCGGAGATCACGGCCGCGGCTCTGGCGGTGCTCGTGGTGCTCATCGGCGGCATCGCCGTCGCCCTCGCCCTCTCGGCGGCGTCGATCCTCACCTACTACGCCGTGGCGCACCTCGCCGTCTTGGCCCGCGTGCGCCGGGGCGACTTCCCGCGGATCCTCGGGCTTACAGCCGGACTGGGCCTCACGGGGTGCGTGGTCGTGGTCGCCGGCCTGCTCCTCAGCGCGGGGGCCCTGCCCACGGGCTGAGTGAGGGCCAGGGGTGACCCATCTCACGCTTGCTCCCGCTAGCACTCCGCTTGCAATTGCAAGCACTCGGGGGCACCATGGAGATATGGCACGCATTGAGGCACTCGGGGACTACATCCGCGAGCAGCGCGATCAGGCACAGATGTCGGTGCGGCAGCTCGCCGCAGCGGCAGGGGTATCGAATCCCTATCTGAGTCAGATCGAGCGAGGCCTGCGTCGCCCGAGCGCCGACATCCTCAATCGACTTGCCGGCGCCCTGCGTATCTCGGCCGAGACGCTCTACGTCCAGGCCGGGATCCTCAGCGAAGACGATCGACCGGAGGCGAGCCTCTCCGTGGTCGATTCGATCGCTGCCGACACCAGCCTGACCGAGGCGCAGCGGCGCACGCTGCTGGAGATCTACCGGGCCTTCCAGGCCGAGAACCGCGCCGGGGAGACCCCCCGGGACTCACGAGAGGACACCGCATGAGCACGCCCGAGACCCACAAGGTCACCGCTGCCCAGACCGCTGCACCCAAGAAGCCCGCTGCCAAGAAGACGGCGGAGAAGGCCAAGCCCAAAAACGCTGTCGCCGCCGCGCGCGCGACGACCGCCAAGGCTGCGACGACGGCAAAGGACACCACCAGCAAGGCCGCGACCACCGCGAAGGCCACCACCATGAAGGCTGCGACGACGGCCAAGGAGACCACGGCAAAGGCTGCGACGACCGCCCAGCAGGCGGTCAACAATGTCGCGCCGCGGACGGTCCCCTTCACCTCCATCGAGATTCCGGTGATCGAGA
>CAZLMT010000058.1:14136-14600 GCA_964560615.1 uncultured Actinomyces sp. | reverse complement strand
TGCACCAAGGTCGGCAAGTTCCCTGGCAACCACGGCCTGTCGCGCGCACAGGTATTGGCGGGCATAGACGGATCGCTCCGACGACTCCAGACCGACTACATCGACGTCTACTACTGCCACGCCGACGACCTCAAGACCCCGCTTGAGGAGACGCTGCGCACGCTCGGCGACTTGATCGGTGCAGGAAAGGTGCGTGCGATCGCGGCGTCCAACTACTCCGCCGACCGTCTCGCGGAGGCCCTGCGCATTGCCGATGGGATTGGTCTCCCACGCTTTTGCGCGGTGCAGCCGCAGTACAGCCTCGTCGTGCGCGATGAATTCGAAGGTCCGCTGCAGGATTTCTGCGAGCGCGAGGGCCTGGGCTGCCTGCCCTACTGGCCGCTGGCCGCCGGCTTCCTCACCGGCAAGTACGCAGGGTCGACGGATTCGGCTCGCAGCGGCATGGTGAGAGAGTTCCAGACTCC
>CAZLMT010000058.1:1680-14126 GCA_964560615.1 uncultured Actinomyces sp. | reverse complement strand
GTGGCCGCACGTCACGGTGTCGAGCCAGCGACAGTGGCACTGGCTTGGCTGCTCACCCGGGCCACGGTGGTCGCACCCATCGCCTCGGCGTCGCGCGTGGAGCAGTTGCCGGCTCTGGTGGCCAGCACGACACTCGAGCTGACTCCAGAAGACATCGCCGACCTGGACGCGGTGTCACGATGACGCGCGCTGCTGTCGAGGTCGCTCCCGGCGTACACGTGATGACGTCACGTCGCTACGCCACGACATCCACTGCCGTGATCGCGGACGGTGAGGCGCTCGTCGTCGACCCGTGCTGGGATGCCGACGAGTTGGCGGGTGTCGCGGCCTTCCTCAGGTCAATAGGCGCGCGCTGCGCGGCCGGCCTGGCCACTCACCTGCACTACGACCACGTGCTGTGGCACCCCGACCTCGGCGAAGCGCCGCGCTGGTCCAGCGCGTGGGCTGCCTCGCAGTGGTCAGCCGACCGAGCGTCTCTGGTCCAACCACTTATTGGCGACATCCCCGACGACCTCGTCGAATTTGCGGGCCGCGTGGAGGCGCTCCCGGCCCATGACGTGCCCTGGCCCGGACGCGACATCGTGCTGCACGAGCACGATGCCCACGCACGCGGGCACCTCGCTGTCGAGATCACGGATGCGGGCGTACTCCTCGCGGGTGACATGCTCAGCGATGTCGAGCTGCCCTACCCCGACGCCGACGAGCCCAATCTCGAGAGCTACCTGGCCGGGCTCGATCGCCTCACGGAGGTGGTACGCCGCTCCCGCGTGCTCGTGCCCGGACACGGCACCCCGACGTACTCACCAATCGAGCGACTCGACGCGGACCGGCGCTACCTCGACGCGGTGCTAGTCGGCCGTCCGGTGGATGACCGCCGCCTCGCGGACCCGGGCAACCAGGAGATCCACGCACGCACCGTCGAACAGGCCCGCGCGACCGACCGCTGATTCTTGGCATCGCCTAGGGAATACCCCACCGTCGTGCCCCGACGTCGGAGGTGTGAGCCACAATGGGCGACGTGACTCACGGTGCGGCTGAAGAGCGGGCGTCAGTTGATCCTGACGTCCGCAACCGACGCATCGGCTGGGCGCTCGTCGCCGCGCAGGCACTGCTGCTCATCCTCTTCGTCGTCCTGCCAAAGCGGCGCGGCCTCTTCGCGCCGCCTGACTTCCTCGACGTGCTCGGCATCATCCTCATGATCGCCGGCCTCGCCATCTTCCTTATCGCCCTGCTCAATCTCGGCGCTGCGCTCACGCCCACGCCGGTGCCCCAGGACAGCGCCGCGCTACGCACCGGCGGCATCTACTCGCTCGTGCGCCACCCCATCTACTCCGGCATCCTCGTCGCTGCCCTGGGCTTCACCCTCGCCGTGGGCTCGATCTGGCAGGTCCTGCTCTGGGTGGCCCTGGTCGTCTTCTTCTACGCCAAGGCCTTCTGGGAGGACCGCCTCCTCGCGGAGAAGCACGGGGTGGCCTGGTTCGACTACGCCGACCACGTGAGCAGCTTCATCCCCCGCTTCTGGGGTTCGCGCTAGCCGGAGCCGTACGATTCCAGGGTGGGCCTCCTGGATCGCTTCGAAGACCGCCTCGACCGCATCGTCAACGGCGCCTTCGCCAAGGCCTTCAAGTCAGAGGTCCAGCCCGTCGAGCTGGCCGCCGCCATCCAGAAGGAGATGGACGACCGGGCCGCCATCGTCGCTCGTGGGCGGACCGTGACCCCCAATGTCTTCACCCTCGACCTCTCACCCCATGACGACGAGCGCCTCAGCGTCTACCGGGATGCGCTGCAGGGCGAGTTGGCGACGGTCGTCACGGAGTACGCCGCGGAGCAGGGCTACGCACTGCTCGGACCCGCCGAGGTCCGCCTCGCGCTCGACGACTCCCTCGACACCGGGATCTTCCGCGTCCACTCCGAGGCACGCGCGGCCGTTGTCTCGGCTGCCGTCTCCGACGCGCTGCCGGGTCAGCCCTACCTCGAGATCGGGGGCACGGCGTACCCCTTGGTCCGCGCCGTCACCCGCCTGGGCCGTGGCAACGAAGCCGACATCCGCATCGAGGACCCTGGCGTCTCGCGCGCCCACTGCGAGGTCGTCCTTGGCACGCCCGCGGTCGCGCGCGACCTCAGCTCGACCAACGGCACGACCATCGACGGCACGCGCGTGGGCCAGGCGGCCCTGGTCGATGGCTCCGTCATCCTCATCGGCACGACGGCGATCACCTACCGGACGGGCTGATCCCGTGACCGAGTTCGCCCTCACGCTGCTGAGGCTTGCGTTCCTCGGGGCGCTGTGGCTCTTCATCATCATCACAGTCATCGCCTTGCGCCGGGACCTCATGCAGCCGCGCGAGGCCCGGCCCGCCACGAGCGCTCGGCCACCTAAGGCGCCGCGGCCGGCGAAGCCGCCCAAGCCCGCCAAGGCAGCGAAGCCCGCGAAGCACGCCAAGGCGGGTCCCGCACTCGTGGTCACCGAGGGCCCTCTCGCGCAGACGGTGATCCCCCTGGGCACCGCACAGATCACCCTGGGGCGAGCCCCGGACTCGACACTGGTCATCGACGACGACTACGCCTCGAGTCGTCATGCGCGCCTCTACCCCAGCGATGACGGCTGGATCGTCGAAGACCTCGGATCGACCAACGGCACCTGGATCGACCGCACGCGCATCACCTCGCCGACCGTCCTGCCGCCCGGAGTCCCGCTGCGGATCGGGCGCACGACCCTCCAACTCAAGCGGTGACCGTGAGCCTCGCACTCCGCTACGCCGCGCGCTCCGATGTCGGAGTCGTGCGCCAGGGCAACGAGGATTCCGGCTACGCCGCCGCTCGCCTACTCATCGTCGCCGACGGGATGGGTGGTCACGCCGGTGGCGAGCTCGCCAGTGCCACCGCGGTCGCCACGCTCGCCGACATCGCCGACGAGGACCTGGGCCAAGGTGAGGCACTCACGCGACTCGCGGAAGCGGTGGACAGTGCCGGCTCCACGATCGGACTCGTCGTCGCGGACAGCCCCGACCTCGCGGGCATGGGCACGACGGTCACGGCCCTCTACTGGCTCTCCGACGGCGACGGCGCGCGCATCGCTGTCGTCCATGTGGGCGACTCACGCGCCTACCTCCTGCGCGAAGGCGAGCTCAGCCAGGTCACCCACGACCACACCTACGTGCAGACGCTTGTCGACGCGGGCCGCATCACGGAGGAGGAGGCCCACACCCATCCCCGACGTAACCTCCTCATGCGCGCACTCGACGGCATGCAGGTCGCAGAGCCCGATCTCTCCGTGCGCGAGGCACGGCTCGGTGACCGCTACCTCCTCTCCAGCGATGGCCTGCACGGTCTGGTCTCGAATGACGAGATCGCCCGAATCCTCGGCACGCGCGAGCCCACCGTGTGCGTCACCGAACTCGTCGACCTCGCCCTCTCGCGCGGCGCCCCCGACAACGTCACGGTCGTGGTCGCACACGTCATCGATGGCGCCGAGGCCACCGCACTCCCCGTAGTCGTCGGAGCGGCGGGCGAGCCTCGGGTGCGCGCGCGCCTTCCCCGAGTCCACTTTCCCGACGATGCGCAGGTGGACCCCAACGCGCCCGATCCGCCCCCGGTCATCGATGGCGGCCCCCCGACCTCTGAGCTGCCCATGGTGGATGCGGGCAGCCCCGCGGCACCGCGTGAGCCATGGTCGCGTCGCCGCCGCATCACGGCGTGGTCCATCGGGATCGCCGGGGCAGTGCTCATCGCCATCCTCGCGCTCGCACTTATCGGCAGCGCGTGGGTGCGCTCCCAGTGGTACGTCGGTACGAGCGACGGCGCCGTCGCTGTCTACCAGGGGGTGAGCACCTTCCCCTCGCTCTCCTCCCTCGTCACGGTCACCGATATCCCCGTCGCGGACCTGCCTCCACTCGAGGCGGGACTCGTGACCAACGGCATCTCGGCTCAGGGACGCGAGGGAGCCGACGCCATCGTGGCCGGGCTTCGTGACCGCGCATGCGTGTCGATCCCGCGGCCGGCGTACTGCCCGCCGAGCCCCGCCCCCACCCCGGCGCCCGGTCCCGCCCCCTCGCCCTCTCCCTCGGTGGCGCCATGAGCGTCAGCGGCAGCGTCGACGCCGCCCCGCGGCAGCGCACCCGACGCAATCTCGAACTCGTGCTGCTCATCCTTGCGTGGGGCCTCGGTGTCCTCGGCACCCAGCAGGTCGCCTGGTCCACCGGCGAGGGCCTGCACTCACGCTTCTGGATCACCGCCGCGGTCGTGGGCGCGCTCGCACTCATCGCGCACATCATCGTGCGCTGGCGCGTGCCCTACTCGGATCCCTTCCTCCTGCCCATCGCCACGCTGCTCACCATCCTCGGCCTGGTGATGATCTACCGACTCGATGTCGCCGCCGTGCAGCGTGCTGAGCGCAACGACAACCCCATTCCGTCGCCGGACGTTTACAACCAGCTCACGTGGTACGCCGTAGCCGTGCTGCTCTTCGTGCTCGTGCTGCTCGTCCTGCGCGACCACCGGGTGCTCCAGCGCTACACCTACACCTTCGGCCTCCTCGGCGTGATCCTGCTGCTGTTGCCGCTCGCGCCAGTCATCGGCGCCACCGTCAACGGTGCGACCCTGTGGGTGCGGGTCGGGGGCTTCACCTTCCAGCCCGCGGAAGCGGCCAAGATCCTGCTCACGATCTTCTTTGCCGGCTACCTCGTCGTCACGCGCGACTCCCTCGCGCTGGTGCGCACGAAGGTGCTCGGCGTACCCCTGCCTCGCGCACGTGACCTCGGGCCGATTCTCATCGTCTGGGCACTCTCGCTCGGGGTGCTCGTCTTCGAGCGAGACCTCGGCACCTCGCTGCTCTTCTTCGGGCTCTTCGTCGCGATGCTCTACATCGCGACTCAGCGCTGGTCGTGGCTCGTCCTCGGACTCATCCTCTTCGCGGCGGGTGCGGTGATCGCCTACATGCTCTTCGGCCACGTGCGCACACGTGTGCAGATCTGGCTCGATCCCTTCGCCTACTCCGACACCGGCGGCTACCAGATCGTCCAGTCGCTCTACGGCTTCGCCAACGGCGGACTCTTCGGGACAGGACTGGGTCGGGGCTATCCCGAACTCGTGCCCTTCGCCAACACGGACTTCATCCTCTCGGGACTCGGCGAGGAACTCGGCCTCACCGGTGCGATCGGCATCCTCCTGCTCTACGCCGTGCTCATCGAGCGCGGTCTGCGCACCGCTGTCGCGGTCCGGGATCCCTTCGGTCAGCTCCTCGCGGCGGGCCTGTCGATCACACTGGCGCTACAGGTCTTCGTCATCGTGGGCGGTGTCACGCGCCTCATCCCGCTCACCGGACTCACGACGCCCTTCCTCTCCTACGGCGGGTCCTCGCTTGTCGCCAACTGGGTGATCATCGCCATCCTGCTCGTCATCTCTAACCGCGCGCGACGACCAGCTCCGCCAGCGCCTGCTCCCGACGCCGTCCACACGCAGGTGGTGCGGCGATGACCCGCGCGATTCGACGTATCAGCCTCGTGCTCGCCATCCTGCTGGTCGCGCTCATGGTCAACATCACGCTCATCCAGGTCTTCCGCAGCGACGACTACCGCGCACGCGCGGACAACCAGCGGGTGATCCTCGACGAGTACGGCCGTCAGCGCGGTCCCATCCTGACCGGACCGGACGCGGTCGCGCTCTCCGAGGCGACCAAAGGCCCCCTCAAGTGGCTGCGGGTCTACCCGGAGGGCGAGCAGTACGCCTCCGTCACGGGCTTCTACTCGATCGTCTACGGCGCCACGGGCCTGGAGCGGACGGAGAACGCTGTCCTGTCGGGTGCGTCCGATCTCTTCTTCGTCGACCGGCTGCAGCAGCTCATCGCAGGTGCGCAGCCGAGAGGGGGAGCGGTCACGACCACGATCGATCCCGCTGCGCAGGCTGCGGCCTGGGCCAGCATGGAGGGTACGCAAGGGGCGGTCTTCGCGATCGAACCCTCGACAGGTCGCATCCTCGCGCAGGTGCAGGTCCCGTCATTCGACCCCAACATCCTGTCGTCCCACGATCCCGCGGCGATCCGGTCGTACTACGAGGAGTTGCTCGAGGATCCCGATCAGCCCCTCATCAATCGACCCATCGTCGCCCTCAATCCACCCGGGTCGACCTTCAAGCTCGTCACCGCGGCGGCAGCACTCGCCTCGGGTCGCTTCACAATGGATTCCGTCCTCCCCGGACCGGCGGAGTACGACCTGCCGCTGTCGGAGCGCACCCTGCGCAATTGGACCGGCGAGGAGTGCGCGCCCGGCGGAGAGATCACCCTCGAGCAGGCACTCGCCGTGTCCTGCAACACCGCGTTCGCATGGCTGGGCAATGAGCTGGGTGCCGACGCGCTTCGTGAGCAGTCCGAACTCTTCGGCTTCGACACCAAGTTCGAGACGCCACTGCGTGCCGCCACCTCGCGCTTCCCCGACAACCCTGACGAGCCCCAAACCGCCATCAGCGCCATCGGGCAGTTCGATGTTCGCGCGACGGCGATGCAGATGGCCATGGTCGCTGCCGGAATCGGCAACAACGGCGTCGTGATGGAGCCCTACCTCGTGCAAGAGATCCGCGCCCCTGACCTCACCATCCTGCGCACAGCGGACCCACGGATCTTCCGCACCGCACTGTCACCTGAGCAAGCGGCGCAGATGCAGCAGATGATGGTCGCCGTCGTTGAGGAAGGCACCGGCGGCGTCCTCCGGGGCATCATCGACGGCGAGGGCAACCCCGTGCTGGTCGGAGCCAAGACAGGCACAGCGCAGACCGGCCGTGATGGCGATCAGCCCATCTCCTGGATGGTCGCCATGGCACCCGCCACCAACCCCAGCATCGCCGTCGCCGTGGTCGTCGAGGACGGCGGACAGACCGAGTTGAGTGGTGGGGCTCTCGCCGGACCCATCGCGCGTGCCGTCATTGAGGCGGCGCTGCAGTGAGGTGTCCCGAAGTGAGCACTGCCGTGAAGCCGTTCATTCCCGCTTCCGGGGGAACTCACTGAGACACTGGGACGTCAATCCATAGGTACTTCAGGAGGCAGGCGTGACGCAGGACCCCGGTGTGGGCCGCACCCTCGGCGAGCGCTACGAGCTGGTGGCGGTCATCGGTCGGGGCGGCATGGCCGAGGTCTGGGAGGCCCGCGACACTCGGCTCGGTCGACGCGTCGCCATCAAGATCCTGCGCCCTGACCTCGCCCGTGATCCGGCATTCCAGGCCCGCTTCCGCCGCGAGGCGCAGTCCGCTGCATCGCTCAACCATCCCAACATCGTCGCCGTCTACGACACGGGCGAGGACATCCTCATCGACGGCACGGAGTCGACCGTCGTGCCCTACATCGTCATGGAGTACGTCGACGGCATGACGCTCCGGCAACTCCTCACCAGCGGGCGCCGGCTCCTGCCCGAGCGTTCACTCGAGATCACAGCCGGCACGTTGAGCGCACTGGACTACGCCCACCGGCACGGCATCATCCACCGCGACATCAAGCCCGCCAACGTCATGCTCACCCGCACGGGCGACGTCAAGGTCATGGACTTCGGGATCGCGCGCGCGATCAATGACTCCGGCCACACCATGACCTCCGCCCAGACGGTCATGGGCACCGCGCAGTATCTCTCCCCGGAGCAGGCGCGCGGCGAGATCGTCGATGCGCGTAGCGATATCTACTCCTCCGGCGTACTCCTCTATGAGCTGCTCACCGGCAAGCCGCCCTTCACCGGCGACTCCCCCGTATCGATCGCCTATCAGCATGTGAGCGAGCAGGCGGTGCCACCGTCGCAGGTGGATCCCGAGGTGCCGCGCGATGTCGACGGCGTCGTCATGCGCTCACTCGCCAAGAGCCCTGACGATCGCTACCAGACGGCCGCTGACTTCCGAGCCGATGTCGAGCGTGCGGCCATGGGAGCGCCGGTGTCGGCGCAGATGACCGCGGCGGTCCCCATGGTGGTCTCGGATGCGACACAGCGCTTGGATGTCGTGCAACCCACCGAGGTCTACGCCATCGACACCGAGCCACCCCGTGGACGTCGCGCACAGCGCGGCGCGGGATTCGCCGCGGCAATGACGATCGGCGTACTGGCACTCATCGGCATCGTCATCCTTGGTGCGACGTTGGTGCTCAACAGGTCGTCGGCCAACACCGTCGCGGTGCCGGATCTCAGCGGGCTCAGCGTCAAGCAAGCGCAGTCGGTGCTGGAGCGGCAGGGCCTCGTGCTGGGATCGCAAACCCCGGAGGTCTCGGAGAAGCCCGTCGACACGATCATCGGCCAGCAGCCCACCCCGGGCGAGCAGCTCGAGGAGGGCCAGGCGGTCAACGTCACGATCAGCGCCGGCAAGGAGAAGACGACCGTGCCACCCCTCACGGGGCTGACCTCCGTCGAGGATGCCGAGACAGCGCTTGCCGATGCCAAGCTCGTCCTCGGCAAGGTCACGGAGCAAGACGCTGCCCAGCCCGCGGGATACGTCCTCTCGTCGAGTCCGCTCGAAGGGTCCTCCGTCGACGTCGGCAGCAAGGTCGACATCGTGGTCTCGACGGGTCGCCAGGCGGTGCCCTCGGTGGTGGGTCAAACCGAGGAGGTCGCGCGCGGCGCGCTCTCGGCAGCGGGATTCCAGGCCAACGTCGTCTACCAGGAGTCCGAGACCGTCCCTCAGGGCGTGGTGCTCGAGCAGGATCCACCCGCAGGCACGAATGCGGACAAGGGCGCTGTCGTCACGCTCGTCGTGGCGATCGCGCCACCATCGCCCACTCCGACGCCGGAGCCCACCCCGACGCCGGAGCCCACCCCGGTGCCAACGCCCACGCCCGAGCCCACTGCATCCCCCGCCTGAGGCCGGCCCTCTCTCCGGTTTTCGCCAGTTATCGCGACTTCCTTACGCGCGAAAGTCGCGATAACTGGCGAAAAGTTCGTGGGGTCCTTACCCGCAGCGCATGAGTGCGCGTGCGATGCGGGCAAGTACCTCATGGGGGCGATGAATGAGCTCTTCCCACGTGCAGCGCACCACCCAGTAGCCCGCGGCCTCGAGGTCCGACTGCCGCTGCTTCTCCTGCCAGGGAGACTGATCGGCGTACTTGACGGCACCGTCCGCCTCGAGGATGACGCGGTCACCAATGAGGAAGTCGACCCGATACCGTCGGCCGCTCGCCCCGTGGACCCATTCCTGGGGACGTGGCCTGGGCAGAGCCGATTCCGTGAGATGCGCCCAGGCGATGGCTTCGAGGGCAGTCTCCACGAGCGGTTCGACGTAAGGAAGGACGTCGTAGAACCATTTCATGCCGTGCGCGTTGACCCCTCGGGCTATGCATCCGAGTTGCGTCAAGAGTGCGTCTTTGAGCGCAGTGGAGCGCGCGGCTTCCGTGACTGCCGCCTCGGGGGCATCGTCCGCGACGACGTGGAGACGGATGTGGGCACGCAGGGCACCACAGAGGGGCACCAGAGCCGACGCACGCGATCTGCCCACGTCTCTGACAACGTCCAGGCCAGTCCTCAAGGGAGTGGTCACGGCGACTCCCGAGTCAGAAGGGCCCCTGGTCACAGGGTCGACGTGGAGGATGTGTTCCTCCGACAGATCACCGACCCGCATGCGAAGCCCGCTCCGAGTGCCCTGCCGTACACACGCTCCGCGGGCCACGATCAGAGTGAGGGGAGTTGGGGGCAGGGCCCCTTGAGGGCCGAAGACCGGAATTCCCCAGAGTTCGGCTGCGGACCGGCCCCCGATCGCGGCGCGGATCCCGCGGCCTGCCAGGTCCTCGATGAGATGCCTCGCGAGGGCATAGTCGTCATCGCCACTGGAGTAGACGCCACGCCTCTCACGTCGGAGCGTGCCGGCACGGGTCGCGGTGATGAGCGAGGAATGGCTCATTCCTGCAGTCGTAGCCAAGTCGGTCGTGAAGGCCTGGCTACCAAAGTGCCGCCGCACCGTGGCGGCACTTTGATGGTTCTCGCGTCTGGGCATACGCCACCCTCACGGCCAGAGCGCTGCCCATGGCGAGGGAGCACTCGTCTGGGGATGGAGACCTTTTTGAAGTCCTGTGGAGATGACGAGACCAGAAGCTTTTTGCCCGTTATCGGGACTTTGCCGCGTAAGGAAGTCGCTCTAACTGGCGAAAACCGGGTGGAGGGCGAAGCGTGCTCAGCCGGCCACGGGAGCGCCCGGACGAGCGGGAGGGAGGGGCGGAGAGGGGTCAGCCGACGACGGGGGCGAGGCCGGCGGCACGACGCGGCGCATCCTCGTCACCGCACACGACAAGCCAGTTGGCGAGGAGTTGATGACCACCCTCGGTGAGCACGGACTCGGGGTGGAATTGCACGCCCTCCACGGCGAACTCGCGGTGCCGCAGCGCCATGATGACGCCGCTCTCGGTCGCGCCGGTCACCTCGAGTACGTCGGGCACGGAGTCCGGGCGCACCGCCAGCGAGTGGTAGCGGGTCGCGGTGAAGGGTTCGGGTAGCCCGGCCAGAACGCCTTCACCCCGATGCTCGACGAGCGAGGTCTTGCCATGCAGGAGTTCGGGCGCGCGGTCGACGACTCCGCCGTAGACCGCTGCGATCGCCTGGTGCCCGAGGCAGACACCGAGGATCGGGATCTCCCCGGCGCACTCGCGCACGATGTCCATGCAGACGCCGGCGCCCTCGGGCGTGCCCGGTCCAGGCGAAAGCAGGATGCCGTCGTACGCGCGAGCCTCCTCGACAGTGACTTCGTCGTTGCGACGCACATCGACGTCGACGCCCAACTGGCCTAGGTACTGCACCAGGTTGAAGACGAAGGAGTCGTAGTTGTCGATGACGAGAATGCGCGTCATGGGGTCGCCGTGCGCAGAGAGGCGGCTAGCGCCACTTGGTCGACACGATGAAGCCAGCCGTGATGAAGGCGAAGCCGATGAGGACGTTGACCAGGGCGTTGTAGGCGCCGCCAATGGTGTTCATGATGGGGACGTCCGGGCCGGCGATGTAGAACACCACGATCCACAGCAGCCCAATGACGAAGAGCGCCACCATCGTGGGTGCCACCCACGGGGAGGAACCGATCTTGACCGGCTTGCGATCGGACTTGTCTGCGGGCGGCACGTAGTCGTCGCGCTTGCGCCCCTTGGACTCCGGCACGCTGAACCTCCTCGACGATGGCCCCCACTGGGCCCCTCAGGCTACCGGGGATCGGGGAAGGGCCTGACAGCAGCACGCACCCTCGCCACCTAGGCCCCAATTACAGCGGTGTAGTTCTCCCCAGTTGGGGAAAGGCTGTGGACAACGACGTCATCCCACGCCGAGCGGAGCGAGCAATTCCCACAGTTGTCCCGTACGCCACATGGTCACCACGACCAGTGCGCCCAGGATCGCGAGCACTCCGAGGGTCTGCCAGAGGGTCCGGACCCCGCGGAAGGGGGCGGGCGTCCAGACGAAGATCGCCGCCACCAGCGCGCCGACGACCAGGCCACCGAAGTGCGCCCGCCAGTCGACCTGGGGGCTGATGAACCCGATGACGACGTTGATGCCCAGCAGGATGAGCACCTGCGTGATGTCCCACCGCAGTCGTCGACCGGCAACGACATAGGCGCCCATGAGTCCAAAAATCGCCCCGGAAGCGCCCACCGACACCGTGCGCGGGTCGGAGAAGACGTAGGAGGCAACGCTGCCGCCGAGCGCGGCGACAACGTAGAGCACCGAGAAGCGCAGGTGTCCGAGCACGCGCTCCAGGGTCGGTCCGAAGAGGAAGAGGACGTACATGTTGAAGGCAATGTGCAGCCAGGAGCCGTGGAGGAAGGCTGCGGTGAGCAGGCGCCACCACTCGCCATAGAGAGTGATGCCGAAGGGCCACATGCCGAAGTCCTCGGCCACCGCGTCAACCCCCGCAGCAAACTGCCAGAGGAAGACCGCGACCGTGACTCCGATGAGCGTCCAGGTGACGTAGGGCTTGGTGATGACACCACCGCCTGCCACTGTGACGGGCTGGCGGACCGTTCGAGCTGCCTCGCCCACGCAGTCGGGGCACTGGAATCCCACCGATGCCGAGCGCATGCACTCGGGGCAGATGGGGTTGTCGCAGCGGGTGCAGCGGATGTACGTCGACCGATCGGGATGGCGGTAGCAGCCCGGGGCAGCAGGGGCCCCGGGAGAGGTGTCAGGCGGCTGGGTCACCCTCGGGTGACGGTGACGCCGGTGATCTCGACGGGCGTGACGGGGCGATCCTGCGCACCGGTCGAGACCGCGGCGATCGCGTCGACGACGTCGCGCGACGGCTGGTCCGCCACCTCACCGAAGATCGAGTGCTTGAAGTTGAGCCACGACGTCGGCGCCACCGTGACGAAGAACTGCGAGCCGTTGGTGTTGGGGCCGGCGTTCGCCATCGCGAGGAGGTAGGGGCGATCGAACTGCAGCTCGGGATTGAACTCATCCGCGAAGCGGTAGCCCGGGCCGCCGGTGCCGGTGCCGAGCGGGTCACCGCCCTGGATCATG
>CAZLMT010000058.1:0-1670 GCA_964560615.1 uncultured Actinomyces sp. | reverse complement strand
CCGTTGGTGCCAGGTCCTGCGTTAGCCATGGCTAGCTTGTAAGGCTCGTTGAAGTTGAGCTCTGGGTGAATTTCGTCATTGAAGTTATAACCTGGGCCTCCCATACCGGTTCCGGTTGGGTCACCGCCCTGGATCATGAATCCCGGGATGACCCGGTGGAAGACCGTGCCGTCGTAGAGCGGCTTGGTCGTCTTTGTGCGCGCCTGCGGGTCTGTCCACTCCTGGGTGCCCTCGGCGAGGCCGACGAAGTTCTTGACCGTCTTGGGTGCCTGGTCGGGGAAGAGGATGACGTTGATGTCGCCCATAGAGGTGTGCAGGGTGGCCTTGAGATTCGATTCCGGCATGGGTGTGATCCTGCCACGCCGACGGCGCTATCCCGACTCCCGGGGGTGGAGAACCTTCTACTTCAGGCCGTCGCTGCTCGAGCCTGGTCGATGGCGTCGAGGAAGACCTCGAGCGGCTGGGCGCCGGAGACGCCATACGCGCGATCGATGACGAAGAAGGGCACCCCATTTGCGCCGAAGGTGCGGGCCAGCACCTGGTCCTGCACGACCTGGTCGAGGTACTCCGTGCCCGAGAGCATCTCGCGCGCGGCGTCTGCATCGAGGCCGACCTCTGACGCGAAGGCGACGAGGTCGTCGGTGGTGAAGACGCCACGGCCCTGCTCGAAGTACGCCGAGTACATCGCCTCGAGGAGTTGATCCGCAATCGCCGGATCCTGCTCTTGCGCCCACAGCGCGAGACGATGTGCGTCACGGGTGTTGCCGGTCATGCACAGATCGAGGTGGTAGTCGAGTCCTTCGGCGGCTGCCACCTGGGTGACGTTGGCCATCATCGCAAGTGCTTCATCGCGGCTCACGCCGTACTTCACAGCAAGGTGGTCGATCGTCGGCTCCGTGATGGTGCTCGCCGTGGGATCGAGCTGGAAGGCTCGGTGCACGACCTCGACCTGGTCCGACAACCCTCGCTCGGCAAGCGCAGCCTGCAGGCGCCGCTTGCCGATGTAGCACCAGGGGCACACGACGTCTGCCCACACTTCGATCCGCATGCGCGCAGTCAAGCACGACCTGCGCGAGCGGGCGTGCCCTCGGGCATTACACGAAGCGGAATACGAGGCGCTTACGCAGGTCGTCGACCGGCACCAGCGTCATGGTGCCGCGCGCGCCGGCGTACTTGCCTGTGCCACCGACGATGGGGTAGACGACCTTGTCCATCGGGGTCGAGCCCTGGGGAGCGGCGTACACGCTCACCATGAGCACCTCATTGCGTCCGATCGTGACCTCCATCGTGATGGTGCGCTCCTCCAGGCCGCTGCCTCCACCAGGCCCGATCGTCCACTGGGTCGTCGTGTAGCGGCCGATGACCTTGCCCTGGAGCGACTTGCGGACCACCCCGCGCGTGGCTCGGAGGTCGCCGACGGAGGTTCCGGAATCGCCGAAATCAAGCTCCTCGGCGAAGGTGCGCTCGATGTAGACCGTGCGATCAGCCGGGCGTGGCGCGGCTACGGCGACAGGAGTAGCAAGGGACCCGGCGAGTACTGCGGTCATGGCGATGAGCAGGAGGTGCCCGCGCTTGGAGAGCGGCACCACGCGGTGGCTCTGGGCCAGGGTCTCGGAGAGGTAGGAGTCGACGCGCTCCTCGTAGGGGTGCTTGTCCGGCGTGTAGCGGTC
>CAZLMT010000057.1:0-14879 GCA_964560615.1 uncultured Actinomyces sp. | reverse complement strand
ACGCCAACGTCATGGGGCAGAGCCTCGGGGTGGGCCGTGTAACGCAGGGATTCGTCCAGACGATGGCGATCGTGCTCGCCCAGCGGGTGGAGAGTCGTAGCTCGCGCTAGGGGGACCTCCTATCCTGCAGGGTCCGGAGGGGCATCTCCTGCGGATGCGTCACCAGCGAACCTCCCAGGGCCTGGGAGTGGCGCGCCCTTTGAGGAATTGCCGAAAGGTCACCAAGAAGACTGCTGCCGAGTCGACAAGGGGCCTGAAGTGAGTGGTGCTGTTCTTCGAGTCCAGGTAGATGGTCTTGATGGGCAGCTCCACCAGTGGGATCCGGTGGCGCAGCAGGGTGAAGAGTACGTGCATCTCATAGTCGAACCGGTTCCCACGGGTGATCGTCAACTGCCTCAGCAGGCCGGCAGAGTAGGCGCGAAGCCCGGTTTGGGTGTCGACTATCGATCGGCCTGATAGCCACTGCACCAGGACGCGGCTGACGCGATTGCCCAGCCGACTCTTCCAGGGAACCGAACGACCTCCCAGGGACCTCACGCCCAAGACAACGGACGTAGCCGATTCGCTCGCGAGCATGGCCCTCAGGGCGACCTGGACGACATCGGCGACCTCATGCTGGCCATCTGCATCGGCGGTGACCACCACGCTCACGGAGCCATTCGCATCCTGAATGCACCTGAAGGCTGTCTTCAACGCGGCACCCTTGCCCAGATTCTCCGAATGAGCGATGACGACGACGTTCGGAAGTGAACGAACATCATCAAAGATCGGGCTGCAATGCTGGCAGGAGCCGTCATCGACAACGATCACGGATCCAAAGCCTGATGCAGTCAGAGCCTCGACGTACTGGATGAGCTGAAGGGGTGGGTCCAGGGAGGGAATGACAACAGCGGCGCGAGCGAGCCTTGGATGAGTCGCTGCCATGCATCGCCCTCCCGAAAATGGACCTGTCGTACTCGGTCCCAGAAGCTTCAGTATGGGCGCTCAGTAGGGGGCAACACCCGGGATTGTCACCTTCTGCGACCCACTCGCGCAGGGCCGTACGGCGTGAGGGATCCACCCACAAAGACTCACAGAGTCGTCTACTGTCAGACCATGACCTTAAGAATGCGCCACTGGACTGCCGGCATTGCTGCCGTAGGCCTCCTCGCGACCGTGGTTCCTGCTGTCACGATCTCGGCACAGGCCGCGCCCCGTGATCCAGCGCGCTTATCGGTGATGACGCAGAATCTCTATCTCGGGTCGAGTCTGGACCCCGCGATCGAGGCGCAGGACGCACGCGAGTTCCTCATCGCAGTGGCCACGATCTACGGCACGGCCGTCGCCACTGACTTCCCGAAGCGGGCGCAGACCATCGCCAAGGCTATCGCCGACGAGCGCCCCGACCTCATCGGCCTGCAGGAGGTCACCAAGTGGACGGCCACGCGCACCGATGGTGGCCCTGACCTCCCCAATTACGACTTCCTCGAGATCCTCATGGACGCCCTTGAGGCCGAGGGGCTCGACTACTCGGTCGCCGGTGTCGTAGACAATGCGAACATCTCTGCCCCGCTGGTCAACCCTGAGCTGGAATGTGACGGCACCTTCCCTGCCTTCGACTGCAACGCGACGCTCCTAGATCGCGACGCGATCCTGGTCAACAACGAGACGGGCATCAAGATCACGCCTCGAAGCCTCGCCACTGGCCGCTTTAAGGCCCAGGCCAGCCTGCAGACGCCCCTCGGACCGCGTTCGTTCGACCGCGGCTGGCTATATGTCGACATGCAGTACGCGGGTCGCGACTTCCGCTTCGCCAATACTCATCTTGAGGTCGAGAGCTACGCGACGGTGCAGACACGGCAGGCACGGGAGTTCATCGAGATCGTCCAGAAGGACCGTCCCGGGCCCGTCATCGCCGCGGGCGACTTCAACTCCGCGGCCGACGGTTCGAATACCCGTTCCTACGCCATCCTCACGGACTACTTCGCGGACATGTGGGACGAGGGTCGACATGGCGTGGGCCTGACCTGCTGCCAGGACGGTGCGCTGCAGAACACGGAGTCCGAGTACACCGTGCGGATCGACCTGCTGCTGGGCAAGGGGAAGGTGAGCTCCAACTGGGCCCGCGTCCTGCCGCTGCCGATCGAGGGGGCTCAGGCGCTGCCGTTGTGGGGTTCAGACCACGGAGGCGTCGTTGCGCAGGTCCGCCTGCGGTAGGGCCCTGCGGGTCGGCCCAGCCCCCTAGCGGGCTGGGGCGCGTCAGGGGAGGACGTCGGTGCAACTGCCTACGACCGTGGCCACCGCGGCATCGCAGGCCTCGTGCCACTTCATGCTCACCGTGCCCTTCTTGGGGGCTCCCATGAACGTGACCGGCTTCATGTAGCTGGCGTTGACGCTCACCTGCGTGCCACCGTCGATGGCGTGGAAGTCCACATCGACGGAGATCGGGTAGGCATCCGAGTCGCTGACCATCATGGCGATCGTGATGTCGGAGGCGACGGTGCCGTAGACGAAGAGCGCGACCTCGCCGTGCTCGGCATGGATGTCCGTCCCGTGGTCGGCGATGCTGGTGTAGCCGCCTGCCGTGAGAGCGGCGAGCACGCGATCATGCGCCTCCTGCGGTGGCACCGTGACCGCAAAGGACTTGGCGGCGGTAATGGGCGGAAACATCTTGCCGAAGAAAGACACCGAAACCCCCTGAGTGAGTGAAGCGACTTCTTGAGAGTCAAGCAGCATCCGAAGTGCCAAGTCAAAGGGCGCGACAGACGCTCAGGTGGGGCGCTCCACCGATCCCATCGCGCTGCCGCTGTCGGGGGAGAGGTCGGCCTGGAGGAAGGCCTGGGTCTCCGGCAGCGCGACGTGCAGGTCGTTGACGCGGTGTACCTCCACCGTCAGGTGGTCCGCGCTCAGGTCAAAGACGTGGCCGCCGTGCGCTCGGTCGTCGGTGAGCGCATGCAGGTGGTACCCGGGGATAGCGACAGAGGGCGCATATGCGGGGGACCAGAAGCCCACGAGGACAGCGTCTACGTCGTCGACCCCGAAGACAGCCTGGTCCGCGATGGCTTCGACGAGCGGGGTGCCGGATGTGTGCCGGCACGCTGCGCGGAGTCTGAGCGCATCGACATGGCCGCGGATGCGCCAGGCCACGAAGTCATTGTCGCTGCGGCGCAGGCCGTCCAGGCGCGCGGTGAGGTCATCCCAGGACGCAATGCCATCCAACTCGTGCACCTCATCGGCCACGAAGGACACGACCGTTGCGAAGGGCGTCAGTCGCGCGTCGGGCACCTCGCTGACAGATTGATCGCTGCCGACGCGGTAGCAGTGGCTGTCGACCAGCACCATCTCACCATCGAGATCCTCGAAGGTCCCCAGTCCGAGATCGCCGTGCCTCTTGAGATCTCCCACCGTGATGGCACCCTGGTAGAGGCCTTCGACGAGAGCACCCGACGTCGACACCTGGAAGAGGGAGTGGTGATCGAGGTCGAGGCCCTCCGACAGGGCCTGCTGGACCAGGTCCCGGATGCTCCGGCCGGTGGCCGCAGAGCGCGCGTGCAGGGCCTCCCACAGGGAGTCCGAGATCACCGTGTCCAGGCGCCGTGGCATGGCGTCACCGTAGGGCCTCGCCCCTGACCGATGGGTGACCGCACCCGGTGTTGCCGGTGTCCAATTCTGGACCTAGTCTAGGGATCGTGACCGCCAGCGCTGACGTCCTTAAAGAGCACGGGCTCCAGGTGACGGCCCAGCGCCTGGCCGTCCTGGCCGCGGTGCAGCACCATCCCCATGCCACGGCCGATGCTGTCGCCGACACCGCGCGTGAGCAGATCGGTGCCATCTCGAAGCAGTCGGTGTACGACGCGCTCGCGGCACTCGTGGACGCCGGCATCGTGCGGCGTATCGAGCCTGCTGGATCGGCGGCCCGCTACGAGACTCGCGTGGGCGACAACCATCATCACCTCGTGTGCCGTGGCTGCGGCGGCGTCGTCGATGTCGACTGCGCCGTCGGCGCCGCACCGTGTCTCACTGCGGCCGATGCCGCTGGCTACACCGTCGACGAAGCCGAAGTGACCTTCTGGGGCACCTGCCCCACCTGCGCCTCAGGCGCTCCCGAATAGCACCACACCATCAACGCCATACAACCGGAGGAGAACACATGGCGAACGAGAGCAAGTGCCCGATGTCGGCAGGTGCCGGCGTCGGCACCCAGAATGAGGACTGGTGGCCCGAGCAGCTCGACTTGCGCGTGCTCCAACAGGACCCGCCGCAGGCCGACCCCATGGGGGAGCACTTCGACTACGCCAAGGAGTTCGAGGCGCTTGACTTCGCGGCGGTCAAGGCCGACCTGCGCACCCTCATGACCGACTCCCAGGAGTGGTGGCCCGCCGACTACGGCCACTACGGCCCGTTCTTCATCCGTATGGCGTGGCACAGCGCGGGCACCTACCGCACGAGCGATGGTCGCGGTGGCGGCGGCGAGGGCCTGCAGCGCTTCGCGCCGCTCAACAGCTGGCCCGACAACGCCAATCTCGACAAGGCGCGCCGCCTGCTGTGGCCGATCAAGTCCAAGTACGGCCGCCAGCTCTCGTGGGCCGATCTCTTCATCCTCACGGGCAACGTCGCGCTCGAGAGCATGGGCTTTGACACCTTCGGCTTCGGCGGCGGCCGCGCCGATGTGTGGCAGGCCGACCAGACCTACTGGGGCACCGAGCAGGAGTGGCTCGCCGACAACCGCTACTCCGGTGATCGCGTGCTCGAGAACCCGCTTGGCGCGGTGCAGATGGGCCTCATCTACGTCAACCCCGAGGGCCCCAACGGCGTCCCCGACCCGCTGGCCTCGGCACGCGACATCCGCGAGACGTTCGGGCGCATGGCCATGAATGACGTGGAGACCGTCGCGCTCATCGCCGGAGGCCACACCTTCGGCAAGAGTCACGGTGCCGCCCCCGCGAGTGACCACGTGGGTCCGGAGCCCGAGGCGGCCCCCATCCAGCAGATGGGCCTGGGCTGGAAGAACTCCTTCGGCACCGGCGACGGTGACGACACCATCACCTCGGGGCTCGAGGGTGCATGGACCCCCACGCCGATCACGTGGGACAACAGCTACTTCGACACCCTCTTCGGCTACGAGTGGGAGTTGACGACCAGTCCCGCCGGCGCGAAGCAGTGGAAGCCTGCCGGGGGTGCGGCGGCAGACGCGGTGCCCGATCCCCATGATCCTTCGAAGCGTCACGCCCCGGTCATGTTCACCACCGACCTGGCACTGCGCATGGATCCGATCTACGAACCCATCTCGCGCCGCTTCCACGAGAACCCGGCCGAGTTCGCCGACGCCTTCGCCCGCGCGTGGTTCAAATTGACTCACCGCGATATGGGTCCCAAGTCGCGCTACCTCGGTCCTGAGGTGCCGGCAGAGAACCTCATCTGGCAGGACCCGGTGCCCGCGCCGACGCTCCCGCTCATCAGTGCGGCCGATGTGGCCACGCTCAAGGGCAAGGTGCTCGACACGGGCCTCAGCGTCGCTGAGCTTGTCCGCACTGCTTGGGCATCCGCGTCGACCTTCCGCGGCACGGACAAGCGCGGCGGAGCCAACGGCGCCCGGATCCGGCTTGAGCCGCAGAACTCATGGGAGGCCAATAATCCGGCCGAGACGACGTCGGTCCTCAGGCATCTCGAGGCCATCCAGGCCGAGTTCAACGCGGCTGGCGGGCCTCAGGTATCCCTCGCTGATCTGATCGTCCTTGCGGGTGGTGCCGCGATCGAGAAGGCGGCGAAGGCCGCGGGAATGGACGTCACGGTGCCGTTCACCCCGGGACGCACGGACGCCACGCAGGAGATGACGGACGTCGCCTCCTTCGCGGTGCTCGAGCCCACCGCGGATGGCTTCCGTAACTACCTTGCGAAGGGTCACGTGCAGACGGCGGAGTTCCTCCTCGTCGACAAGGCCAACCTGCTTGACCTCACGGCACCCGAGATGACCGTGCTCGTGGGAGGCATGCGCGCCCTGGGCGCCAACTACGACGGGTCTGACCTAGGAGTCCTCACCTCGGCTCCGGGCACGCTGACGAATGACTACTTCGTCAACCTTCTCGACATGGGGACCGTGTGGACGCCCACGTCGGATACGGAGCAGACCTTCGAGGGGCGTGACCGCAAGACCGGGGCTCACAAGTGGAATGCCACGCGTGTCGACCTTGTCTTCGGGTCCAACTCCCAACTGCGGGCGCTCGCTGAGGTCTATGGCGCCTCGGATGGGCAAGAGAAGTTCGTCAACGACTTCGTCGCCGCATGGGACAAGGTCATGATGAGCGACCGCTTCGAGCTCAAGAAGTAGCACCACTCCAGCACAACCAAAGCGCCGCATGGGTCCTCCGGCCCGTGCGGCGCTTTGCTGTCGGGGCGGCACCCCGTGCTGTCCGGGGTTATCGTGGGGCGGTGATCCAGCGAGTGCGCGTGTGCATCGTGGGCGCCGGTTTCTCCGGGATCGCTGCCGCCATCGATCTCCGCCGGGCCGGAGTCACCGACCTCGTCATCGTCGACCGCGGGGATGCGGTCGGCGGGGCCTGGCGCGACAACACGTATCCGGGTTGCGCCTGTGACGTGCAGAGTCGGCTCTATGAGCTCGATGCCGCCCCTTGGCCGGAGTGGACGCGGAAGTTCGCCGGGCAGGAGGAGATTCGCTCCTATCTGGAGTCGGTTGTCGAGATCTTCGAGCTGGGTCCTTCGTTGCGGCTGGGCACGGAGGTCACGCGCGCGGCATGGGATGACGACGAAGCCGAGTGGAGAGTGGAGACCAGCAGCGGTGAGATCGTCGCCGACGTGCTCATCAGCGCATGCGGAGGCCTCACCGAGCCGCTCTACCCGGTGATCCCCGGGATAGCCGAATTCAGCGGTAAGGCGATGCACACGGCGCGTTGGGATCACTCGGTGGACCTGCGTGGCAAGCGCGTGGCCGTCGTGGGCACGGGGGCATCCGCGATCCAGGTCATCCCCGCCATCGCGCCCGAGGCCGAGCACGTCGTCGTGCTGCAGCGGACGCCGCCGTGGGTCATGCCTCGAGGCGACCGGGCGGTGCCTGCCTGGTATCGGTCACTGCTTGCGTCGCTTCCCCCCGCTCAACGCGCCATGCGAGGAATCTCGTCGTGGGCCCGCGAGGTGCAGTTGCTCTCCTTCACGCGCCAGGGGGCTTTCCGGGCCCTGGGGGAGCGCATCGCTCGCCGGCACCTGGAGTCGCAGGTTCCCGATCCCGAGCTACGTGCCCGACTGACCCCTCGCTATGCCATGGGATGCAAGCGGGTCCTCATCAGCGACGACTACTACCCGGCACTCATGCGCGACAACGTCACGGTCGCGGGCGGCCTGGAGAGAGTGACACCGACCGGGGTCGTGGATACCCCGGGGATGGCGCACGACGTCGACGTGATCGTGTGGGCCACGGGGTTCAATGTGCTCGAGCCACCCCTCGCCGACCGAGTCATCGGACGCGACGGCGGCACGCTCGCCGAGGCGTTCGCGCGCAACGGAATGAGCGCCTACAAGGGCACGACCGTGGCAGGCTTCCCCAACCTGTACATGCTGCAGGGGCCCAACACCGGGCTCGGTCACTCCTCAGTGGTGCTGATGTCCGAGGCGCAGATCGACTACCTGGTGCCTGCGGTGGCCTCGGGACTGGTGCACGAGGTGGATCCCGCCCGACAGCTTGCCTACGTCGCCGAGGTCGACCGCCGTCTCTCCACGACGGTGTGGCAGCAGGGCGGATGTCGCTCGTGGTACCAGAATGGGCACGGCCGCAACGTGGCGCTGTGGCCAGGCAGCACCCACGGTTTCGCGCGGATGATGCGACGCTTCGACCCGCAGGCCTACCGCGTGAGGCGGGCCCGCTCCAGGAAGGTGGAACACGGTGTCGCGACTGGCTGATTACCGCGTTGACGGAGGCGTTGCTCTGGTCACTGGAGCCGCCGGTGGTATCGGCGCCGCTGTGGCCGAGAGGCTGGCTCGCGACGGGAGCAACCTCGTGCTCGTCGATCGCAACCGCGAGGGCCTTGAGGCGGTGGCCGAGCAGCTGCGAGTACGCCGTCCTGACCGACAGGTCACCGCCGTAGCAGCGGATCTCTCCGAGCGGGATGCAGCCGCTGATGTCGTCGCGCAGGCGCTGGCCGATCAGGGCCGGATCACCCTGGTTGTCAACAACGCCGGGGTCGCCTTGGCGGGTCGCTTCGAGCAGGTGTCGATGGACGACGTCGACTGGCTACTCGCCATCAACCTCCGTGCTGTCCTCGCAGTCACGTCCGCTTGCCTGCCGCACCTGGGTCCCGGGGCGCAGATCACCAATGTGTCGAGCCTGTTCGGCATCATCGCCCCGGTCGGCAATTCCGTGTATTCAGCGAGCAAGTTCGGTGTCCGGGGCTTCAGCATGTCCCTGCGCGCCGAGCTTGCCCCGCGAGCCGTTGGGGTCACTGCAGTACATCCCGGCGGAATCCGCACGGCAATTGCGCGATCAGCGAGACTCGGCGCCGGTGTCTCGGCTGCCGAGTGGGAGGCGGGACTCAAGGCGTTCGACAAGTTCCTCGTGATACCGCCGCAGGATGCCGCCCGACGCATCGTGGACGGCACCGTGCGCCGCCGCCCGCGGGTGCTCATCGGCCCTGAGGCCTATGTGGGTGACGTCCTGGCGCGGCTAGCCCCGTCGGCCCATGCATCGGTGTTCGAATTCCTCGCCCGCAAGCGGGCTGGCCTGTGAGGACCCTCCGGGGCGTGAGTCTCGCGGGGGGTGTTCTCTCGGCCGCACTTGCCTCGGCGCTCCTCGCGGGCCCGAGCCTCGCGGCTCCTGCCGACGACCGCATCCAGAAGGGCGTCTCGTCGGGGCTGCGCGCCGCCACCCTGGGAGGCGACACCACGATCCATGTCCGCCACGTCGCGACGGACGCCACGGTCGCTGACGCGCATGGCGACGAGCGGCAGGTGCCAGCTTCGACAATGAAAGTGATCACGGCGGCAACCTCCCTGGTCAGCCTGGGAGAGGACTACCGCTTCGCCACGCGCGTGATGATGGGCCGCGAGTCCGGCCGAGTGGTGCTGGTCGGCGGAGGAGACCCGCTGCTCGGCAGGGCTGATCTCGGAGACCTCGCTCAGCGGACCGCACGCAAGTTGCGCCAGGCAGGCATCACATCCGTCGTGGTGGACGTCGACGACTACCTCTTCCCGCAGCCCACAGACGCCGAGGGCTGGGCGCCTGGCGATCGGCCGACCTATGCCGCTGCCGTGCGTCCGCTATCGATCCTGGGGGAGTACTCCAACGACACCGTGGCATCCGCGTTAGCCGTCTTCGTCCAGGGGCTTCGGTCGAAGGGCGTGGAAGCACGGGCAGGAGCTCGTGTGCTGGTGGCGGACGGAGCAAAGCGTCTCGCCGTGATCCGGCCCCACACCTTGCGCGAGGCCGTCGACGTCATGCTCAAGGTCAGCGAGAACAATGTCGCCGAGATCCTCTTTCGGCAGGTGGCGCTGGCCCGTGGGTATCCGGCCACGTGGAGTAGTGCATCCGCGGCCGCCACGGAGGCGCTGCGGGACATCGGCGTGCCGAGTTGGCGGCTGCGCCTGGTCGATGGCAGTGGCCTCTCGGGTCGCAACCGTCTGACGGCTGCCTCACTGACCCACATCCTCGATATCGCCCTGGGCGACCCTCGGCTCGACGCACTCATCGACGGACTCCCGGTGGCCGGGCGCTCGGGCACTCTCATCAATCGCTTCGCAGCGCCGCCTGCATCGTGCGCACGCGGCGACGTGGCGGCCAAGACGGGCAGCCTCACCGGGGTCTCGACGCTCGCAGGGGTCACCGAGGGTGTGGACGGTCAGTGGCGGAGCTTCGCCATCATGGTCAACCAGCGCCCATCGGCCTATCCCACGTCGGCCACGAGCCTCGCCATCGACACCCTCGCGGCTGTCGTCCAGGGCTGCGCGTGAGCCCCGAAGACGCCGTTCTGGCAGCGGCGGGTGCGGTGCTCGCGGACGGCGACATTGTGGTGGACTCCGACATCATCGAGTCCTATCGATTCGACCGTTCGACCGGCGCCGAAGCAGGCCAGCCCTTCGCGATCGCCTTCCCGCGCACGACGGAGCAGGTGGCCGCGATCATGGCCGCTGCGCACAGCAATCGTGTGCCGGTGGTCCCGCGCGGAGCGGGGTCGGGTCTCACTGGTGGATCCAACGCTATTGATGGCTCCTTGATCCTCTGCCTTGAGCGCATGCGCCAGGTGCGCACCGTGGATGTGGCCAACGGCTACGTCGAGACGGAGCCCGGGATCCTCAACACCGAGTTGCGCGAGCACGTGGCAGAGCACGGGCTGTGGTACGCCCCGGACCCCGCGAGCAAGGACTTCTGCTCGATCGGCGGCAACGTCAATACCAATGCCGGAGGGCTGTGCTGCGTGAAGTACGGCGTCACCCGGGACGCCGTACTCGGCCTCGAAGTCGTGCTGGCCGACGGCAGGGTCTCCCGATTCGGGCGGCGCACGGTCAAGGGAGTCGCCGGATACGACCTCGCGGGACTCATGGTCGGCAGCGAGGGAACCCTCGGAATCGTGACCATGGCTCGGCTCCGCCTGCGCCCGCTGCCGCCGCCAGCGGTGACTGTCGTGGCGCTCTTCGATGACGTCGGTGCGGCAGGGCGCGCGGTCGAGCAGATCATGGCGACCTCCACGCCGAGCATGCTCGAATTGCTCGACCGCACGACCATGCAGGCCGTGGAGGAGTGGCGCCCCTCGGGCCTCCCGGTCGAAGCCGGCGCTCTCCTGCTTGCCCAGTCGGATTTGGCGGGCTCCGGCGCCGATGACGAGGCAGAGGCCATCCTGGCCGCCTGCCTCGCGGCGGGTGCGATGGAGGGGTACCGCTCAGAGGATCCGGAGCAGGCCGAGATGCTCCTGGGAGCGCGCCGCATGGCGATTCAGGCCCTCGAGGCCAAGGGCGACTGGCTTCTCGACGATGTGGCGATTCCGCGCAGTGCGCTCGCCGCGGCGGTGAGCGAGATCGAAGAGGTGGCCGCCCGTCATGACGTGCTCATCGGGACATTCGGTCATGCCGGGGACGGCAATCTCCACCCCACGATCGTGACCCCGCGTGGTGACGCCGATGCCGCAGCGCGTGGCCTGGCCGCCTTCGACGACATCCTGTCGGTGGCGCTGCGCCACGGCGGGACGATCACCGGCGAGCACGGCGTCGGCCTGCTGAAGCGGCAGGCCCTCGCCGAGGAACTCGACGAACCCGCCCGTGACCTCCATCCCCGGATCAAGGAAGCCTTCGATCCGCGCGGGATCCTCAATCCTGGGAAGTCGCTGCCCCGCTGGTAGCAGCCGCGGGAGTGGACGCTGCGGGGGAATTGTCTGCCGCGGGCGCTGCGTCCGCCGCGGGTGCGGGGGCAGCGGGCGTCGCGGGGGCGTCAGGCGTCGGTGGAGACTCACCCGGGAGCGGATGGTCTGGATCTCGCCCGGTGAGGTACTTCAGGACTCGATAGACCGCGGCGCCGATCGGCACCGCCACGAGGGCGCCGATGATGCCGAGCAGGATCGATCCGATGGCGATGAGGATGATGATCGCGAGCGGGTTGAGGCTCACGGCCTTGCCCATGACCAGCGGCTGCATCACATCGCCATCGAAGGACCCCACCACGACGGTGAGTCCGATGACAAGGAGCGCGATGATGGGTCCTCGTTCCGCGAGGGCCACGATCGCCGCGAAGAAGGTCGCGATGGGTGCGCCGATCACGGGGATAAAGGCGCCGAAGAACACGATCGCCGCGAGGGCAGGCGCCATGGGCACCTGGAGGATGACAAGCCCGATGAAGACCAGGATCGAGTCGCACAGCGCGACGACGACCACACCCCGGGTGTAGCCGGAGAGGGAGTCCCACCCGAGCTCACCGGCGGTGTTGACGTAGGGGCGCGAGCGGGTGGGCATCCAGCTGATAACCCACTGCCAGATGGGGCCCGGGGAGAGCATGAAGAAGATGACGCCGAAGATGAAGACCGACCCGCCGAGCACGAGGTCGCCGACGGAGCCCAGCGCCGACGAGCCGATATCCAGTGCGAAGTTCTTGCCCCAGTTCTCCACCTCGGTGAGGTAATTGTTGAAGTCATCGCTGGAGAGATTGAGCGGTGGCCCCGAGGTCCACTTCTGAAGCTCGCTCATCGACTGGCTGACAGACTGCGCGAGGTCAGGTGCCTCGTTGACGATGGATCGCACCACGATGGTGAGCACGACCACGACGGATACGGCGATGAAGATGATCGCCAGGATCATCGCGAGGACCTTGTGCAGTTTTGCCTTGTGCCGCAGGAAGTCCATGATCGGGGACGCCAGGGCCGTGAAGAACGCCGCGAGGAAGAGTGCGATGAGGACGATGGAGATCTGCCCCATCATGAAGAACAGGACGCCGAAGCCCGCGAGGATGACCAGGATGCGCCAGGTCATCCCCGCCCAGGTCCGGAGAGTCTGGGGGACTCCGAAGTCGCTAGTGCCGTCGTCGGACGGTGCCGGCGCTGATGTCGTGGGGGAGGCTTGACTCATGCGGGGACGCTAGCGGACCCTGCCTAGTCGATGCGGACGAAACCCCGGGGTGTCAGGAATCCGCAGGCAATGATCCCCGGCTCATCGTCAGCAACCCACGAGATCTGCCCCAGGGGGGCGTCCGCGGCCTGGAGCCAGGAACTGAGCGTGTCGGGGTCGCCGTTCAACTCGATCGAGGCCAGCTCCACCGGGCCGCCATCGCGCGCGGGGTGGCATTCCTCGGTCTGCCACTCGATGAAGTAGGGAAGCTGGGGATCGTCCATGAGGTCGAGCACGCCGATCTGGCGCCAGCGAAGCTCCTTGCCATCGGGGCGGATGCGATGGCCGCCCACGCTGGCGCGACCGAGTCGCTCTTCCACCGATGAGATGTCATCGACGGCCACGACCCACCCCAGCCAGCCGCCGCCTTCATCGGCTCGGTGGCGCACTGCGCGGCCGAAGGGTGCCTTCTCAGCCGCAGGATGGTCGAGCGCCGCTACCACCTCGACGTAAACGCCGTGGGCAAGCGGGAGGATGAAATTGCGCGTCCCGAACGAGGGGTGGATGCCACCGTCGACGAAGGCCGCGCCCAATTCCGATCCGATGCGCTGGACGACCTCGGCGAGTTCACCCGGTGCGCAGGCGTAGGAGACGTGGTCAAGACGCATGCCCGTCATCCTGTCAATGGGGGGCCCGGAGCCCACACCCACCCCCCAGCGGGCCCCTCCTGACCGGGAAGGGATCCGTCCGGGCTGGGAAGGGACTAGGGTCTCAGCCGATAGGGAGGGCACGTGAGCGACACGACCGACAGCACGGGGGCGACGACCCCTGCGGCAGCCAACCCCGATGCGGCAGCCAACCCCGATGCGGCAGCCGCCCCCGATGCGGCTGCGCCGCCGACGGCTGCGCTCGACAAGAAGAAGTCGATCATCCTCGGAATCATCGGCCTCATCTTCATCGTTCTCATTTTCTGGAAGGTCATCCCGCAGGTGACCGGGTCGGGCTACCAGGCGGCATTCGCCGAGTTGGCCGACATGACCCCCCTGGCGCTCATCATCATCGGCGCGACCGTGCTCCTCTACCTCGTCGCCTACGGCTTCCCCTTCATGGCGGCCACACCCGGCCTGAAGTACTGGCCCTCGCAGCAGGTCAACCAGGCCGCCTTCGCCATTTCCAACGGTGTGCCGGCCGGAGGAGCCTTCGGGCTTGCCGTGCAGTACGCCATGCTCGCGTCGTATCGCATCCCCGGTTCGGCTGCGACCGCCGCGATCACGGCCGTGGGCCTGTGGAGCATCTTCGTCAGCCTCGGCCTCCCCATCCTTGGCGTCGCGGCCCTGACGATCGAGGGCGGCAACAGCTCCTACAACTGGGTTGCGCCGTTGGGCCTGGCGGTGCTCGTCGTCATCATCGTGGGATTCGTCCTCATCATGCGCAGCCCCAAGCTCGCCGTGGCCGTCGGCAAACTCGGCAACAAGCTCATCAATCCGCTGCGCAAGCATGTCGCGAAGCTCAAGGACCTCGATCTGGTCGCGCCCATCTCGAAGTTCCGAGCCGATATGTACGACGTCCTCCGCAAGCGTTGGCTCTTCCTCACCATCGCGCAGCTCGCCGTCATCCTCACGCAGTTCGCGATCTTCTACGCCTCGCTGCGTGGAGTGGAAGGCTGGGATGCGGCCGGCACCTCTCCGCTCGCTGCCTTCGCTGCGTTCGCGACCAGCCAGATCATGCTCATGGTGCCGATCACGCCCGGCGGACTGGGCACGACCGATGCGCTCATGATCGCCCTGCTGCAGAGCATGGGCGTGTCCGGCTCCGTGGCCCAGGCGGCGGATGTTGTCTGGCGCATGGCGTCCTACCTGCCCCAGATCATCATCGGCATCATCGCGCTGCTCCTGTGGTTCCGTCGGGCCAATCGCGCCTTCGCCGGCACCAAGCCCGCGGAGACGGTGCAACCGCCCGCCTCGGGCCCCGCTGAGTAGCCCTCGGCTCGACGCATGTGGAGCAGGTACGTCGCCCTGGGTGACAGTTTCACCGAGGGCCTCATGGATGTCACGGGACCAGACGGCCGACATGTGGGGTGGGCTGATCGTGTCGCCGCGACCCTTGCCCTCTCGTCACCCGGATTCCAGTACGCCAACCTCGCGGTGCGCGGCAAGCTCATGAGCCAGGTCGTGGCGGAGCAGGTGCCCGCGGCGATCGACCTCAAGCCCGACCTGGTCACTCTCGCGGCAGGGGTCAACGACGCACTGCGACGCAATTACGACATGCATGCTTCCGCGACAGATCTCGAGAATGCAGTGCGCGCGTTGCGTGGCACCGGTACGGACGTCGTGCTCGTTGCCTTCGGGGACCCCTCACGTCGGTCAAGT
>CAZLMT010000056.1:14310-15053 GCA_964560615.1 uncultured Actinomyces sp. | reverse complement strand
TCGGAGGCGCTGCTCTTGTCGGAGGCGGAGTCCTTGCCATTCGCTCGATCGTTACCAGCGGAACGACCTTTGTCGCTCGCGCGGCCGTTGCCGCTGGAGCGGCTTCCGGACTGCTTGGCGCTGATCGCCTCGATGAGTGCGCCCTTGCGCATGGTGCTCGCCCCGGTGATGCCCAGGGACTGGGCAAGTTGCTTGAGCTCGGGCAGCAGCATGCCGGAAAGGCCCGACGCTGACTTGCCGGCAGGGGCAGTGGCGGTATCGCTCACATGAATTCCTTTGTCATGCCCGACACCAGGGTGGAATCGGGAGGGTGCGCGCAAGGTGAAGACCGTGCTGCGCGATGTCCGCCATGCCGTTCGAGGCATTCCCAGGATCAACGGGGGGAGGTGGCAACGTCCCTAGACGGACATCTTCAGGCTAGCACCCACCCCGGCAGGGTCGCCTCATGACCCCCGGATGTGGACCCGGGCTCCGTCGGCGTCCACCGGCACGGTGATCGGACGCCACCCCTCGGGTGCTGCCGTGGTCGCCGCGGCGCGCTCGCCATCATCGACGGTGAAGGCCAGGACCGTCGGACCCGCACCCGAGACCACCGCGGGGATTCCTCCTTCGCGCAGTGACATCACAAGCGCGTGCGACTGCGGGTAGGCGTGGGAGCGGGCTTCCTGGTGAAGACGATCCTCGGTGGCGGGGAAGAGGAGCGCGGGATCGGAGACCAGCGCGTGCGTGAGAAGCGCGGTGCG
>CAZLMT010000056.1:9732-14300 GCA_964560615.1 uncultured Actinomyces sp. | reverse complement strand
ATTGAAGACCGCGTCCGAGCGCGCGACCGTGTCGCCGAGGAGGTTGCGAGCTTCGGCGGTCGGCATCGACTGCTGCGGGATAAGGATGACCGGCACCACCGAGGTGTGAGTCGCGCGCGTTACGGCACTTGCGTGCGAGTCATCGACGGAGTCCACCCATGCGGTCGTGAATCCCCCGAGGAGTGCAGCAGCGACGTTGTCCGGATGCCCCTCCATACGAGTGGCGAGGCCGAGGACTTCGTCGTCGGGGAGCAGCGCCTCGCCTTCCTCGACGAGCCCGCGGGCCAGGAGAATCCCCGCGACGATCGCAGCGGCCGAAGATCCCAGGCCCCGACCCTGCGGGATGGCATTACGGCAGCGGAGGAGGACACCGGGCGCGCTCACGCCCATCTCCTCCCAGGCCGCCTGCATGGCCCGGGCCACGAGGTGACGCTCGTCGCCCGGAAGGGCTCCGGCGCCCTCACCCTCCACGATCACGGAGACGCCGGGGTCTTCCGTGACCATGGCGACCAGGTGGTCATGAAGGGAGAGTGCGAGGCCCAGCGAATCGAATCCCGGCCCGAGATTGGCGCTCGTCGCGGGCACGACGACCTCGACGCCGACGGAACGGAAGCCCATGCGCTAGCCCCGCAGGCCCAGGGTGATCGCCGCGACCGCGGCATCGACCGGCACGACGATCGGATCCGGCGCTGCCTCGAGTGCCCACTGCGGATCCTTGAGCCCATTTCCGGTGAGCGTGCACACCACGGTCTGGCCCGGATCGAGTTGTCCGCGCTCGTGCGCCTGGAGGAGACCGGCGACGCTCGCTGCACTGGCGGGCTCGCAGAAGAGACCCTCCTTAGCCGCAAGGAGGCGGTACGCCGCGAGGATCTGCTCGTCGGTGACCGAGTCGATGAGGCCACCGGACTCATCTCGCGCTGCCTCGGCCTGCTCCCAGGACGCGGGATTGCCGATGCGGATCGCCGTGGCGATGGTCTCGGGCTTGAGCACGGGCGCGCCCGTGACGAGGGGTGCCGCACCCGCTGCCTGGAAGCCCCACATCCGGGGAAGTCGGGTGGCATGCCCGGCATCGGCGTACTCCCGGTAGCCCTTCCAGTACGCCGTGATGTTGCCCGCGTTGCCGACCGGCAGGCAGTGAATGTCGGGAGCGTCTCCGATCATGTCCACGACCTCGAAGCTGGCGGTTTTCTGACCCTCGATGCGATCGGGATTGACACTGTTGACGAGCGACACGGGGTAGTCGTCAGCCAGCGCGCGAGCCAGGGTGAGGCAATCATCGAAGTTGCCCTCAACCTGCAGCAGGCTCGCGCCGTGGATGATCGCCTGCGCGAGCTTGCCCATGGCGATCTTGCCCTGGGGCACGAGCACCGCGCAGACCATGCCGGCCTTGACCGCATAGGCCGCGGCGCTCGCGGAAGTATTGCCGGTCGACGCGCAGATGACAGCGCGCGCACCCTCCTGGGCGGCCTTGCTGATGGCCATGGTCATGCCGCGGTCCTTGAACGACCCGGTCGGATTGGCACCGTCGTACTTGAGCCAGACCTGGCAGCCGGTCATCTCGCTCAGAGTGCACGCATAGACAAGTGGCGTGCCGCCCTCGCGCAGCGTGACGACGGGCGTCGCCTCGTCCACGGGCAGCCACGGGCGGTACTCCTCGATGAGCCCGCGCCACTGGGGGCGACCGTCGGTCATGAGCCGGCCTCCCCCTCGACGCGCATGACTCCGACGACCTGCTTGACGACGTCGAGCCCGCGGAGCGCGTCGATGGTGCGACTGAGATCTCCATCGGTGGCCACGTGCGTGCGCACGATGAGTCCTGCATCGTCGCCGTGGCCCTCCTGGCGGACCACCTGGATGCTCACGCCGTTGTCCGAGAAGGCACGCGCGACCGTCGCGAGAACGCCCGGGCGATCCGCAACGTCAAGGTTGACGTAGTAGCGCGTGCGCGCCTGGTCGATGCCGCGGATCTCCAGGTTGGCGTAGGTCGACTCACGTGGCCCGTGGCCGCCGGCACGCAGGTTGCGCGCGACCGCGACCACATCACCCAGCACGGCACTTGCCGTGGGCGCGCCGCCGGCCCCGCGCCCGTAGAACATCATCTCGCCGGCACTCTCTGCCTCGATGAAAACGGCGTTGAAGGCATCGCGAACACTCGCGAGGGGATGGTCGCGCGGGACCATCGTCGGATGGACCCGGACGATGACGCCAAGTCCGTCCTCGGTCCGCTCAGCAACGGCGAGCAACTTGATGACGAATCCCATATCGCGTGCCGCAGCGACATCTGCGGCCGTGACGCCGGTGATGCCCTCGCACGAGACGTCGTCAAAGGTGACCCGGGTGTGGAAGGCGAGCTCCGCGAGGATCGCGGCCTTGGCAGCGGCGTCGAGACCACCCACATCAGCGGTGGGATCGGCCTCGGCGTACCCGAGTCGCTGCGCCTCCGCCAGCACATCGCCGTAGTTCGCACCCTCCTCGTCCATTTTGCTGAGGATGAAGTTGGTCGTTCCGTTGACGATGCCCAGCACCTTGGTGACACGATCACCCGCAAGGGATTCGCGCAGCGGTCGCAGCAGCGGAATGGCGCCGGCCACAGCAGCTTCGAAGTAGAGATCGACACCGTTGTCGGCCGCAGCGGCGTAGAGCGTGGCGCCATCGGCAGCGAGCAGGGCCTTGTTGGCCGTCACCACGGAGGAGCCCGCTGCCATGGCCTGGAGGATGAGGGTGCGTGCCGGCTCGATACCGCCCATGACCTCAACCACGATGTCGCTACCCCGCGCGGCGAGCGCAGCGGCGTCATCGGTGACGAGATCGGAGGGGATGCCATCGCGCGGCTTCGACGCGTCACGCACGGCCACACCCACGAGTTCGAGTGGTGCTCCGATGCGTGAAGCGAGGTCGGTGGACTGCTCGAGGATCAATCGAGCGACCTGGGATCCGACAGTGCCCCCACCCAGCAGGGCGACGGTGATCGGCGCGGACATGTGTGCTCCTCAGGGCTCGGCAAGAGGCCCTAGCCTCTCAGACCGCAGCCCCCGGATCGAGGGCGAGGAGGTCACTCTCGGTCTCCCGGCGCAACACGACCTGGCAGTTTCCCTCGCGAAGCCCGATGACCGCCGGTCGCGGGAGGTAGTTGTACTGCGAGGCCATCGAGCGGCAGTAGGCCCCCGTCGCGGCCACCGCAAGCAAGTCGCCTGAGCGCACGTCCCCGGGCAGCCATGCGTCGCGGACGATGACATCGCCGCTCTCGCAGTGCTTGCCCACGACCCGGCAGAGCACGGGCGTGGCCGTCGAGATCCGCGAGGCGAGGACCACGGTGTAGTCCGCGTCGTAGAGCGCGGTCCGGATGTTGTCACTCATCCCGCCGTCGACCGAGACGTAGACGCGCTCGTGGCCGTGATCAAGCGCGACAGGCTTCACTGTCCCGACCTCGTAGACCGTGACACCCGCCGGGCCCACGATGGCCCGACCCGGCTCGAAGGCGAGCCGAGGCACTGCCAGCCCGGCGCGCGTGCAGGCAGTGTCGACAATCGACTCGATCGCCTTGGCCATGGCGCCCACCTCGAGGGGGTCGTCGTCCGAGACGTAGGCGATGCCCATGCCTCCCCCCAGGTTGAGCTCCGCGACATCAATGCCCTCGGCGTGCAGCTCGCCCATGAGCCCGACGAGTCGCGCGGCCGCCACCTCGAAGCCCGCCGCGTCGAAGATCTGCGACCCGATGTGGGAGTGCAGGCCGCGGAAGTCGAGCTCCGGCGCAGCCACGATGCGCAGAATCGCTTCGCGCGCAGCCCCCGAGGCCAAGGAGAGCCCGAACTTCTGATCCTCGTGAGCCGTGGCGATGAACTCGTGCGTATGGGCTTCGACGCCGACGGTGACGCGGACGAGCACGGCGGGTCGCGCACCGAGTTCGCGCGCCACCTCAACGAGGCGGTCGACCTCGGTCAGCGAATCAACGACAATACGGCCGACACCGGCCTCGAGCGCCCGCCGGATCTCGTCGCGCGACTTGCTATTGCCGTGCATGAGGAGGCGATCCCCGGGCACCCCTGCGGCCAGAGCGACGGCGAGCTCGCCCCCGCTCGCCACGTCGATGCCGAGCCCCTCCTCGACGGCCCAGCGCGCGACGGCAGTGGAGAGGAAGGCCTTCGCGGCGTAAAAGACATCTGTACGACCTACGTCGTAGGCCGACCGGAAGGCCGCAGCGCGGCAGCGGAAGTCCTCTTCATCAAGGAGGAATACGGGGGTTGTGAAGTCGCGGGCGACGTCTCGCACGTCTACGCCACCGATGACGAGCGCGCCGTCGGCGTTGCGGTGAGCACCTTGAGGCCAGACGAGCGCATCGAGTGCACCGGGATCGCCCGACGGCGCGGCCGGTGCCGAGGGCGAGGAGAGGACCTCTCCATGCCGTGGCCCTGCGGGATGCGCGCGCATGCGGCAAGAGTAGTCGTCCACCCGATCGGGAGACGACAACGACCACGGCCCGCCACATGTTCGAGCAGGCCTGAATGTCGAGAAAGAGTCCCCTCCTAAGGACGGAGGGTAGATACTGCGCTGATGACCGATGACACCTC
>CAZLMT010000056.1:6442-9722 GCA_964560615.1 uncultured Actinomyces sp. | reverse complement strand
CACCCGATGTGGCCCGGCTACAGGCAGAGGTGGAGGAGCTCAGGGCCGAAGCGGCTCGCCTCCGGGCCCAGGTCCAGGCTCTGACGGCACCCCAGTCCGTGGGCGAAGTGGCACCGGCGCCAGACCAGAAGCGTCAGGGGGTCCTCCCGGAGATCATCGGGTATATCGGTTCTGCATTTGTCGTCGGCGCAGGCTTGGCTTTGGCGAGCCAGACCTGGGGGTCATGGCCCAAGCCCGTGCAGTTAGGGGTCGTAGCCGTCGGCGCAATCGCCCTGTACGTCGCGGCGCTGATCGTGACGACCACCACGGGCGGCCTGAGTCCCCTGCGCCATCATGCGACTCGGCGCCGCCTCGTGGGCGTGCTCCTCGTCGTCGCGGTACCCCTAGTCATCTCGACCTCGGTCGTGGCACTGGAATGGGCGGGGGTGGACATCTATGCCGAGGGCAGCTACTGGGCCGTCGGACTCGCGACGATGGCACTCGCAGCCGCGGCTATCGCTGCGTGGTGGGCACCCGGGGCAGTGCCCACTCTCAGCGTCGCCATCACCGCATTGATCTGGCTGTGGTCCGTCACCAATCGGCTTTTCGGACCGCTTGAGCAACCGATCGTGATTGCGGTCGTCAGCGCGGTGTGCGCCGTGGGCTGGCTCATCGTCGCGCCGAGATTCCTGCCGCCACGTGTCCTGACAGAAGCCCTCGGCGTGGCCGCCTTCATCGGGCTGCAACTCGGCAATGCCTTCATGACCTTGGATTCGTCTTTGCCAGACGACAGTGGACAACAGCAACTCACCTGGGCGATGTGGTTCTCGCGGATCGCTCTGGTGATCTTTGCGGTCGTCGCGGTGGCGATCTTCGCGCGCGGCGGATCGTGGGCCTGGGCAGCCGGAGGTGTGATCGCCGCTGGTGTGGGCGCACTATCGATTGCCGGACAGACGCTGGGCCTGGTGGCGGGACTCTTCGTGGCAGGCATCATCCTGCTGGCCGTGTCCGGGGCGCTCCTCATCGCCCGTAAGCGACGTGAGAAGGAGCCAGCTACATCCGATCAGGGGCCGTGACGCCGCAGAGCGCGAGGCCGTTGGCCAGCACCTGGCGCGTGGCCGCGCACAGCCAGAGGCGGGCGAGGTGGATCGGTTCCGTGGGCTCGTCACCGCGTGGCAGCACGCGGCACGCGTCGTAGAAGCGGTGGTACGCCGTCGCCAGCGACTCGAGGTAGCGCGGCACGCGGTGGGGCTCACGGAGCTCAGCAGCCGAGGCGACCACGGCGGGGAACTCTGCCAGGGCACGGAGCAATTCGCCCTCGCGCTCGTGGACGAGGAGCGCGGCGTCGTATCCCGCCGCCTGCCAGTCGATCCCGAGGTCTTCCGCGTTGCGCAAGACCGAACTCACGCGGGCATGTGCGTACTGCACGTAGAAGACGGGATTGTCGTTGGTCCGCTGCACGAGCAGATCGAGATCGAGGGTCATCGGCGATTCGACCGGATAGCGGATGAGGGAGTAACGCGCCGCATCGACGCCGACCTCCTCGATGAGCTCCTCGAGCGTGATGAGGGTGCCCGCGCGCTTGGAGAGCTTGACTTCCTCGCCATCGCGCATCATCTTGACGAGTTGGCCGATGAGCACCTCGACGCTCACGTCCATGTCGTCACCGGCACATGCCGCGACCGCACGAAGCCGGTTGACGTAGCCGTGGTGGTCCGCTCCGAGCAGATAGATCGACGTGGTGAATCCGCGAGCACGCTTGTCGACGTAATAGGCGGTGTCGGAGGCGAAGTAGGTCATCTCGCCGTCCGCCTTGACGAGCACCCGGTCCTTGTCGTCGCCGAAGTCGGTAGTGCGTAGCCACGTGGCACCGTCGAGCTCGAAGACATGCCCCTGCTCGCGCAGGCGCGCCATGCCGCGCTCCACGGCGCCCGAGTCGTGCAGTGAGCGCTCGGAGTACCAGGTGTCGAAGTGGGTGCGGAAGAGCGCGAGCACGTGCTGCTGCTCCGCGAGTTGAAGCGCGTAGGCCGCCTCGCGGAATGCGACGAGCTGATCGTCATCGGCCATGGCGAGGTACTCGGGATGCTCGGCGACGATGCGCGCTGCGAGGTCGGCGATGTAGGCACCGTGATAGCCGTCCTCCGGCACGGGCTGACCGTGGGCGACGGCCATGACCGAGGCGCCGAAGCGATCCATCTGCACGCCCCGGTCGTTGATGTAGAACTCCGTCGACACCTCCGCCCCCGCTGCCGAGATCACGCGCGCGAGGGCATCACCCACGGCCGCCCAGCGGGTGTGACCCAGATGGATCGGGCCGGTCGGATTGGCGGAGATGAACTCGACGTTGAAGCGCCGTCCGGCGAGCTGGTCGCTGCCGCCGTAAGCGGGGCCGGCGTCGACGACCTGGCGCGCGAGGACCCCCTGAGCCTCCGCGCCGAGCCGGATGTTGATGAAGCCTGGTCCCGCAACCTCGGCCTCGGTCACGCCCTCCACGGCGAGGAGCCGCCCGGCGATGAGCTCGGCCACCTCCCGCGGGGGCCGGCCGGCCGCCTTGGCGAGCGTGAGGGCCACCGGGGTCGCATAGTCCCCGTGGTCGCGGTTCTTGGGGCGTTCGATGACTACGTCATCGGGTGCGGGACCGGCGAAGGCACCCTCCGCCTGAAGAGCCACGATGCAGGAACGCACCGCGGCGGACAGGTCCTCGGGGGTCATGACCGGAGCGTAATCGTCCATGGACCGGCCAGGCTGTGCGGACCACTCCCCTCCCGAGGGGGCCCCGTGCTACGGTCACGGTGGCTGTGCTGCACAAGAACCACCGTTCGAGGGCGGTCGGAGGCCGGGAATCCCGGTCGGCGATCACCCTGGCTCCCTGGGAACTCCCAAGGCCGGGACGTCGGCTCGCACCACCAGCCCGCCGGGCGAGGTGCCCGGCGACCACGTATCCGCACTTGGGATCTAAGCAGTAGGAGTTACCCCGCATGGCACAGGGAACTGTCAAGTGGTTCAACGCCGAGAAGGGCTTCGGCTTCATCGCACAGGCTGACGGGGGTGCCGATGTTTTCGTGCACTTCACCGCCATCCAGTCCGACGGCTACCGCAGCCTCGACGAGAACCAGACGGTCGAGTTCGACATCGTCCAGGGACCCAAGGGTCCCCAGGCCGACAACGTCCGCATGATCTGAGGCGACCGTCATCGCGTGAGGCCCGTCCCTTGGGGGACGGGCCTCACTGCTTTCCCAGCCCCTGCCGCCTCCCATTTCTCCCGCTAAGCGGGACAAATGGTCGATTTGGGCGCGATGAG
>CAZLMT010000056.1:5478-6432 GCA_964560615.1 uncultured Actinomyces sp. | reverse complement strand
TCCCTGTGGACGCCGACAGGGGCACCGCGGCGACAAGGTCACGCGCCGCTGAGGGCACCGCGGCGACAAGGGCACAGGCCGCTGAGGTCACGCACCCACACCGCTGGGACCAGACTCCTACGCCGGATGCGCGTCTCCCAGTGGACGCCGCCCCCGGCACGGGTGAAGATGGAGGCATGAGCGACGACATCGAAAAGCTGCTCGCGCAGGTCTCCCAGACCACGCCCTCCACTTCCGCCTCCCCGGCCAAGAAGGCGGGATCGGACGTCGCC
Source organism: uncultured Actinomyces sp. (assembly GCA_964560615.1). Taxonomy (GTDB): domain Bacteria; phylum Actinomycetota; class Actinomycetes; order S36-B12; family S36-B12; genus Mxb001. The sequence goes on along the minus strand of CAZLMT010000056.1, from coordinate 6,160 downwards.
AAAAAAGGTGACGGCAAGCCAGGAGGCAGATTTGCCTTCGCCTTCATTACGGCACTCGTCTTCGGCGGCGTCGCCTTCGTTGTCGGCTGGCTCTTCACCCCCTTCGTGCTCACCGGGACATCGATGGGCGTGGGTGCTGCCCTTGGGTCCTTCGCGACGGCGCTTCTCGCCGGGCCGCCACGCTGGTTCTCTTCCTAGCCGCGACTGCCGTCGTAGCCGGCACTGTTACCCTCAGTCTCTCCCCAGCCCCCGTAGCTCAGGGGATAGAGCGCCGGTTTCCGGTACCGAAGGTCGCAGGTTCGAATCCTGCCGGGGGCGCTCACCGTCCCGGCCCAACCCGACGGGTATCCCTATGCTGCGGCCGTGCAGCAGACCCGCCTGACCGACCGTGAGCGCCGACGCAACCGCCTCTTCACGACAAGTGGCGTTGTCATCGAGTGGTACGACTTCATGGTCTATGGCTTGCTCGCCACGACCCTCCAACAGGTCTTCTACCCCACCGACAACGCCACCGTGGGCCTCATCCTCACCTTTGCGACGTTCGCGGTCGGCTACATCGCCCGTCCGATCGGCGGCCTCGTCATCGGCCGCCTCGGGGATACCCGGGGACGCAAGTTCGCCCTCACGCTGTCGACGACCCTCATGCTCATCCCGCTCTTCATCACGACGATCCTGCCGACCT
>CAZLMT010000056.1:0-5468 GCA_964560615.1 uncultured Actinomyces sp. | reverse complement strand
CGGGATACTCGCGCCGATCCTGCTCACGCTCATGCGACTCATGCAGGGCTTCTCCGTCGGAGGCGAGTACTCCGGGGCGCTCACGGCCCTGAGCGAGTCTTCGGGTAAGGCAGGACGTGGGCGCAGCGTGTCCCTGGGACTGGCCACCGCAATGGGCGGCAACCTGCTCGCCTCACTCGTCGTCTTCCTCACGACGGTGATCTGGGGGCAGGAGGCACTCGCGGAGGGAACCTGGCGTATCCCTTATGCGATCGGGTTCGTCCTCGCCGTCGTCGCCGTCCTCATGCTGCGCAAGATGCGCGAGACCGAGTCCTTCCAGGAGGCCATGGAGTCGGGCGAGACCGGTTCACCCGTGCGCTACCTGCTCCGGGCCTACCCCGGCGCGACCTTCCTCATGCTTGCCCTCGCGACATGGAGCGGAGTCACGGTCTACACGCTGATCTCGTGGATGCCGTCGTATCTGGAGACGGTGGTGGGCATCTCGGACGCGCGCGCCGACCTCGTTTCGGCGCTCATCTCCGTCATCTACATCGCCTTCATCATCCCCGTGGCAGCCCTGGGTGATCGCCGAGGACGCCGACCGCTCATGATCGGCGCCGTCATTGCCTACGTCGTCCTGGCGATCCCCTCGATCCTTCTCCTCAACTCCGGCGCCGTCGCCGGGGTCCTGCTTGCCATCGTCGTGCTGGCCACGGTGCAGACGTTCGTCGACTCGACCACGACGACGGAGATGACGCAGCTCGTGCCGACTAAGGTGCGCTACACCGGCATCGCCTTGACCTACAGCATCGGGATGATCATCGGCAGCTTCACTCCCGCGCTCGAGGAGACGCTACTCGGATCGACGGGCAGTCTCCTCGTGCCGGCGTTCGTCCTCATCGGCATCTCCCTTCTCCTCATCCCGGTGATCGCGGTCTTCCCTCGCTACGTCAGGCGCGCACAGTCGGAGGACGTCGAGCCGGCAGTTGCCTGAACTGCGGACACGGCGCTGCCCCACCCAATAGCGTTCTCGAGTCCCGCGACACCGCAGCCCGGCCAGAAGGAGCGCCATGTCATCTCAGCGCGATCGCATCGACCCGGCATCCCGTGAACCCCTGGAGATGCTCCTCGCCGCTGTGCCCGGCGGCTTCAACGCGATTCCGGACATCGTCGAGCGCAGGGCCTTCGTCAGACAACTCCTCCAGACGATGACCGCTGACCTGCCCGCCAATGACCGCGTCGTCAGCGAGGAGCGCACGATTCCAGGCCCCGAAGGCGCACCCGACGTGCGCGTGCGGATCTACACCCCCGCCGAGGCGACAGGCGTGATGCTGCCCGGCATCCTCTACATCCACGGTGGCGGCATGATCATCGGCGACCTCGACGGCGAGCACCTGCGTGCAGAGATGCTCTGCGAGCTCACCAACACCGTGGTCGTGTCCACCGACTATCGCAAGGCACCCGAGCACGCCCACCCCGCGCAGGTGAACGACTGCTACGCCGCACTCACCTGGATGGGCGAGAACCTCCGCGCACTCGACATCGACCCGAGCCGCGTCGCGGTCTACGGCGGCAGCGCGGGAGGCAACCTCGCCATCGCCACCACGATGATGGCTCGCGACATGGGCGGTCCGGCCATCTGCTTCCTCATGGCTCCCTACCCCATGATCGACGACCGCCATGCCACGGCATCGAGTCTTGAGATCACCGAGGTCGGCATCTGGGATCGCGACGGCAATATTGAGGCATGGCAGTGGTTCCTCGGCGAGGGCGAGGCCGACGGGTACGCCGCGCCTGCTCGCGCGGCAGACCTCTCCGGCCTGCCGCCGACGTTCATCGACGTGGGCGAACTCGATCTCTTCCGCGACGAAGACATCGCTTTCGTCCAGCGACTGCTGCAGGCGGGAGTCCCTACCGAGTTCCACATCTACCCGGGTGCGTACCACGCGTCCGAGGTCTTCGCGCCACAAGCCGAGCTCAGCCAGCGCATCTGGGCTGCGCGCCTCTCCGCTCTGGCACGGGCCCTGCACGGCTGACATGAAAGCGACGATCTTCGACGGCACAACCCAGCGGCCCTTCGATCCGAACGATGCGCAGGCGGTCTCGGCGTCGACCCCCTACGCCTGGATCGACGTGATCCCCTCCGGGCCTCAGGATCCGCAGGTGCTCGCCCTGCTCAAGGACATGGGCTTCACGGAGATGGTGGCGACGTACACCACGCGCGCCTACTCCAGCGGGATGTTCCAGGCATTCGGTGACAACATGCTCGGCAGCACCTACGCCGCGCCCGACTCAGGAGACACCCCGGTCCTCGTCCACTGCGTCTGGAATGCCGGGTGCTTCATCACCATTCGGACGGGAGCCGATAAGGCCATCGCCGCGGCTCGTGAAGACTTAGGACCGCGTGCCAAGTCGCTCTTCGCGAGCCCTGGTCCGGCACCCGGCGTCATCCTCCAACTCATCCTCGACAGCATCGATCGCCAGCTCACCGAACTCCAGACGCAGATTGGTCTGCTTGACGGTCAGATCATCGTGACGACCAATCCAGAGCAGATCACGCAACTACAGCAGCTGCGCTCCCCCATCGAAGCCCTGGCCACGACCATCCCGGGGTATGCCGAGAACCTCAGCGAGTCTCTCGTCGACCCGACGTCGCTCCCCGGCGTCGATGCAGCCGGAAGCCAGGCACTGCAGACCTATGCCGCCTGCGTCAATGACGTCGTCCAGCGCATCGACAGTGCGGGCTCCGACATCCGCTCCGCCATTCAGGACTACCAGGGGCAGGTGAGCGCGGCGCAGGGCAACCGCATCAACCAGCTCACACTCGTGTCGATCATCTTCCTGCCCATCACCTTCATGACGGGCTACTTCGGCATGAACTTCCAGTGGCTGGTCAACTCCACCCAGACCTTCGCCACGTGGGTTGTTCTCGGAGCGATCCTGCCGATTGCCGCGGTGATCGTGTCCGTGTGGCTGCTCCAGCGCAAGGGCTTCCAGATCGGGCGGCGCTACGACCGCCGATTCCACCTGCCCCATCGCCATCCGCCCGCTCGCGACACGTCATGACCACCCGGGTCCTCGCCATCGACCAGGGGACATCGGCGACGAAGGCGGTCATCGCGAGCTGCGGCGGAGCCCTCATCGACGTCGACTCCGCCGTGACCGGGATCCGTTACGACGACGACGCCGTCGAGCAGGATCCCGAGGCGCTCATGGACAGCATCCTGACCGCAGGGCGCAAAGCCCGCATCCGATGGCAGTGTCGCTGCGGTAGGCCTTGGCAATCAAGGGGAGACAGTCCTCGCCTGGGATCTCCGGGATGGACGTCCCTTGAGCCCGGCCATCTCCTGGCAGGACCGACGCGCCTCGGAGATCACAGAAGCACTGGACCCGCGCACTCACGATGCCCTCCTGCACCTCACGGGCCTCCCGGCCGACCCGTACTTCGCCGCGCCGAAGATGGCGTGGCTGCGACGTCAACTCGGCGATGCGCTCGGCCCGAGCATGACCATCACAACAATTGACGCCTGGACGAACTTCCGCCTGACGGGGCGGTTCGCGACCGATGCCGCGACTGCGTCACGCACGATGCTGCTGGACCCGGAGACCCTCGACTGGTCACCGGAGGCCATCGCGGCCTTCGGGCTCGAGGACCTGCCGATGCCCGAGGTCATCGCGTGCGATGCGCGACTGGGAACCACGAGCGCCTTTGGCCCCAGCATCGCCGTCATCGGTGCGATCGTCGACCAGCAGGCGGCACTCCTCGCAGAAGGCTGCCTCGTCGAGGGCGATGCCAAGTGCACCTACGGCACAGGCGCGTTTCTCCTCGCCAACGTCGGCACGAGGCATGCCCCGTCCGCCTCCGGCCTGGCGACGTCCCTCGCCTGGGCCATGTCCAACGGCGACAGAGCATCGTGCGTGGACGGCCAGGTCTACACCGTGGGCGCGGCGGTGTCGTGGCTCGAGCGCATCGGTCTCATCGACTCGCCCGCTGACCTCGACCGGCTCGGCGGATCAGTCGCGTCGACCGGGGGCGTGGTCTGCGTCCCTGCGCTCGCCGGCGTGGGCGCGCCCACATGGCGTCCGGAGGCACGCGCCACATGGCAGGGACTTTCGCTCTCAACGTCGAGGGAGCACATGGTGCGCGCCTTCTGCGAGGGCGTTGCTGCCCAGGTGGCCCTCCTCGCCATAGCCGCGGCCGACGACATCGGCGCACCCCTCACCTCCCTGCGCGTCGATGGAGGTCTGACCCGGTCCCGCGTCGTGATGCAGCTCCAGGCCGACCTGCTCGGCATACCGGTCGAGGTCTACCCGCACACCTGCGCGACCGCTCTCGGCGTTGCTGCTCTGACTCTGAGGGGCCTGGAGGGTCCCGGGGCGGAGGATGACCTCGTCAAGGACTGGACCCCTGCCGCGACCTATCTCCCGGCCGTGACAGCCGACGAGGCATCCGCCCGCGTTCGTGTCTTCGCCGAGGCGCTGGAGGCATCATGACGGCGAACGGCAAGACGACGTACGACGTCGCCGTCATCGGCGCGGGTGCGGTGGGCTGCGCCATCGCGAGCGCGCTCACCCGCCAGGGAGCTCGGGTCGCGCTCATTGAGGCGCGCAGCGATGTGGGTGCAGGCACGAGCAAGGCGAATACCGCCATCTGGCACACCGGCTTCGACGCCAAGCCGGGGAGCGTGGAAGCCCGGCTTGTCGCGCGCGGTCACCGGCTGCTCGAGGAGCGCGCGGATGAGTTCGCCTGGCCCATCGAGCGCGTCGGCGCGCTCCTGGTGGCCTGGGACGACGAGCAGGTCGCCCGTCTCGACCCGATCATCGACCAGGCACGCGCCAACGGCTACGACCGCGCGCGACCACTGTCCGCGGACGAGGTCTACGCGATGGAACCCCATCTCGGCCCAGGTGCGCTCGGTGGCGTGAGCATCCCCGACGAGGGCCTGCTCGATCCCTGGACGATCACCATCGCGCTCGCTACCGATGCTGTCGTCAATGGCACCACCCTGCTGCTCGAGGCGCCCGTCGAGCGCATCGACCGGATGCCCGACGGCTACATCGTCGCGACACCGCGAGGGGATGTCAACTTCGGAGCTCCCGTTCAGCAACTCGCGGCAACGTCCTCCTCGGGCCGACCGCCGAGGACCTCCAGGACCGCACGGACACCCGCACTACCCGCGAGGGAATGGACTTCCTGCTCGGCCACGGGCGCCGGATCATGCCCGAGTTGCTCGACTTCGAGGTCACGGCGACCTACGCCGGCCTGCGTGCCGCGACCGAACACTCCGACTACTGCTACGCCGTCTTCGAGCGATACGTGCGCGTTGCAGGCATTCGCTCCACCGGCATCAGCTCCTGCCTCGCGATCGCCGAACAGGTCTGCGGGGACCTCGTCGAGGCGGGGCTTGCCACCACTCCCCTCGAGGCGCCCCGGACGGTGCGGATGCCTAATCTCGCCGAGGGCCGCCCCCGGCCCTACGCCGATGCGG
>CAZLMT010000055.1:0-15905 GCA_964560615.1 uncultured Actinomyces sp. | reverse complement strand
CCTTTTCGGCGGGGGAGCAGCAGGGATTGCCCATCGCCGTGCCCGTCCTGCCGACGGGAGATACGCGTGTCGACGCCGCGCTCGAGCGACTCCAGGAGCTCGATCAGGTGCCGATCGAGGAGCACGCTGAGGTCTTCGCCGATATCCACGCCCGGCTGAGCGCGGCTCTCGGCGACGCCGGGTCTGGCGGCGGGGCCGACTCCTGACACGACGCCGCCTCGACGCGGAGTTGGTGCGGCGTGGCCTTGCCCGATCGCGCGAGCAGGCTCGCTCATTGGTCGCGTCCGGACGGGTACGCGTAGGCGGCCAGGTCGCATCCAAGCCCGCCACCATGGTCGACGACGCAGCGGCCGTCCTCGTCGAGGACGATGTCGACGATCCCGGTTATGCCTCGCGCGGCGGGTGGAAACTCGACGGTGCTATCGACCGTCTGGGCGGCCCGTCGATCGAAGGACGCCTGTGTCTTGACGCGGGAGCGTCCACCGGGGGATTCACCGACGTGCTGCTGCGCCGTGGCGCACGGGCGGTGACGAGCGTCGACGTGGGCTACGGCCTCCTCGACTGGCGGCTGCAGACGGACGAGCGCGTGACCGTGATCGACCGCACCAACGTGCGCCTGCTCCAACCCGGGGATCTGCCCTATGCGCCCGAGGTCATCGTGGCGGACCTCTCCTTCATCTCCCTGCGCCTGGTCCTCCCGGCCCTCGTGGCGTGCGCCGCGGAGGGCGCCGACCTCGTCCCCATGGTCAAGCCCCAGTTCGAGGTGGGCCGTGACGCGGTGGGGGCAGGGGGGGTTGTGCGCGACCCCGAGCAGCGAGCCGAGGTCGTCCGTAGGATCGCGTCAGCGGCGTACGACCTGGGTTGGGGCACGCAAGGGGTGGCGGCAAGTCCCCTTCCCGGACCCAGTGGCAACGTCGAGTTCTTCCTCTGGCTTCGCCGCGATGCCGGAGCTCCCGACCCGGAGCGGATCGGGCACGTAGTGGAGGCGGGTCATGACGTCTAACGGGCGGTCGGTCCTCCTTGTGACGCATGCCTCGCGGCCCGAGGCGCAGGTCCTGGCGGCTGAGGTAGCCCGGGCGCTCACCGCCGCATCGGTGGAGGTCCGCGTTTGCGATGACGACGAGTTGGCTCCTGGGTCCGGCGGCGACTGGACCGTCGTGCCGGCCGATGAGGCTGCCGCGGACGGAGCCGAACTCGTGGTCGTGCTGGGGGGCGACGGGACGATCCTGCGCGGTGCTGAGCGCGCACGACACGGTGACGTCGCGCTCCTCGGCGTCAACCTGGGGCACGTCGGATTCCTGGCGGAGGCGGAGCGTGAAGCAGTCGATGACGTTGTCCGCGCCATCGTCGAGCGCCAGTGGCATGTCGAGGAGCGCACTGCGCTCGACGTCTCAGTCCTCGTGGGCGGGGAGTCCGTGCACCGGACGTGGGCGCTCAATGAGGCCAGCCTCGAGAAGGCGGCGCGCGAACGCATGGTGGATGTCCTCGTGGAGATCGACGGACGTCCCCTGTCGCGATGGGGCTGCGACGGTGTCGTCTGTGCGACGCCGACGGGCTCCACGGCGTATGCCTTCTCCGCAGGAGGCCCGGTGGTGTGGCCGGAAGTGGAGGCGCTGCTCGTCGTCCCCATCAGTGCTCACGCGCTCTTCGCCCGACCCCTGGTCGTCTCTCCTCGCAGCGTCATCGCACTGGAGCTCCCGGACCCCGCGTCGTCCGCGATCATGTGGGCCGATGGACGCCGAGCCGTCGAGTTGCCGCCGCGCGCGCGCGTCGAGATACGCCGCTCCGAGCAGCCGGTGCGCCTCGCACGCCTGTCGCATGCGCCCTTCACGGACCGTCTCGTCGCCAAGTTCAGCCTTCCCGTCGACGGGTGGCGAGGCCGGAGGTGACCGGGGGGCACGGGCTCATCGAGTTGAGCATCCGCGGCGTGGGCGTCATCGACCGGGCGGAATGGGAATGGGGCCCGGGCCTCACCGTGATCACCGGGGAGACCGGATCCGGCAAGACCATGGTGCTCACGGGTCTCTCCCTGGTCCTGGGTGGGGCGTCGGATCCCGGGATCGTGCGCGCCGGCCATGACTCGGCGGTCGTGGAAGGGCGGTTCCGCGTCGATGACCCCGGCGTCGCCGCCCTTGTAGCCGAAGCAAGCGGGGAGTGGGACGAGGACGGCAGCATCGTGCTCACGAGGTCGGTGGCCGCGGCAGGCCGCTCGCGGGCCCACCTGGGCGGGAGGACGGTGCCGGCCGCCACCCTGGCCCAGTTGGGTGCCCGACTTGTGGCCGTGCACGGCCAAGACGACCAGCATCGGCTGCGACGCCCCGCCCAGCAGCGGGCCGCGCTGGACCGGTTCGGGGGTCCCGAGATCGAGCAGGCTCGCGTTGCCTTCACTGGAGCGTTCGAGCAGTTGACCGAGGCGATGCGCCAGCGCGACGACGTGCTCACGCATGCGCAGGAGAGGGCACGGGAGGCATCGATGCTCCGGGATTGCCTCGAGGCCATCGATCGCGCTGCGCCGAACGCCGATGAAGAGGCATCACTCCGCTCGGAGGCAAGTCGGCTTGCCCATGTCGACGAGATCATGCGAGGGGTGTTGGCCGCGCACGACGCACTCGTAGCCGACGAAGGATCGGCTGCATCGGCACTCGGAGTGGCCACCGCTGGCGTGTCACGGGCGGCAGAGCGTGATGTCGAGTTGCAGGCCCTGCGCGAGCGCGCGGAGCACCTCGCTGCGGAGACGGTCGATATGGCTGCGGACCTCACGCGCTATCTCGACAGGCTTGATGCCGACCCCGGCCGCGTCGACGCAATCGAAGAGCGTCGCGCTGTGCTCGGCGACCTCCGCAGGCGACTCGAGCGCACGGGGGCATGGCCGGACTTGGCTGCGGATCCGCCCGCGTGGCGTGACGTCGCCGAGACGCGCTTGGCTGATCTTGGGGACGATGCGGCGCTCGTGGGGCTCCTCGACGCCCGCGTGGCGGCCCTACGCGAGGAGTCGGCCCTGCAGGCTGCCCGGCTCTCCGTGGCGCGGACTGCTGCGGCCGAGCGCCTTGCCGGCGCGGTGACCCAGGAACTCACTGCCCTCGCTATGGGCTCGACCAGCCTCCTCGTGGATGTGCGGAGGCGAGCGGCCGGGAGCGGCGACATCGATCTGGACGTCGATGGGATCGCCTGCGGCGCCGATCGTCACGGCGTGGACGACATCGAGTACCTCCTCGTCACGCGTGATGCCCCTGAGGGGAGGCCGCTCGCGAAGAGCGCCTCCGGGGGCGAACGCTCGCGCGTAATGCTTGCGCTCGAGGTCGTCTTCGCCGGGATGGATCCGGTCCCGACCTTTGTCTTCGACGAGGTCGATGCGGGTGTGGGAGGCAAGGCTGCGATCGAGGTGGGACATCGGCTGGCGCTCCTGGCGAGGACCGCTCAGGTCATCGTGGTGACCCACTTGGCCCAGGTGGCGGCCTTCGCCGACCGCCACGTCGTGGTGCGTCCCGGGACGGTCACCGCGGCGAGCATCTCCTACGCCGAGGGGCCCGAGCGCATCACGGAGCTCGCTCGCATGCTGGGGGGTCAGGAGGACTCGGCGACCGCGGCCGCCCACGCCGAGGAGCTGCTCGCCCTGGCATCGACCAGGTTGGCCGCGGGTCGCTCCCAGGCCCCGCGGAGCGACCGCTGATAGCCTGACCTCCCGTGGAGCAGCGAGGAAGCACGCGGCATGTATTCGTCACCGGCGGAGTCGCCTCGTCCCTCGGCAAGGGGCTGACGGCATCAAGCCTCGGCAACCTTCTCAAGGCGCGCGGGCTGCGCGTCACGATGCAAAAACTCGACCCCTATCTCAATGTCGACCCCGGCACGATGAACCCCTTCCAGCACGGAGAGGTTTTCGTCACCGACGACGGCGCGGAGACCGATCTCGACATCGGCCACTACGAGCGCTTCCTCGATACCGATCTCCACGGCTCTGCAAACGTCACGACCGGACAGGTCTACTCCACCGTGATCGCCAAGGAAAGGCGCGGGGAGTATCTGGGTGACACCGTGCAAGTGATCCCGCACATCACCAACGAGATCAAGTCGCGCATCCGACGTATGGCCAGTCCCGAGATCGACGTCGTCATCACCGAGGTGGGCGGCACTGTGGGCGATATTGAGTCGCTGCCCTTCCTCGAGGCGGTCCGCCAGATCCGCCACGAAGTCGGTCGGGACAACGTCTTCTTCCTGCATGTGTCGCTGCTGCCCTACATCGGCCCGTCGGGGGAGCTCAAGACCAAGCCCACTCAGCACTCAGTGGCCCAATTGCGCAATATCGGCATTCAGCCCGATGCGATCGTGCTCCGCGCCGACCGCGCGGTCCCGTCCGGCATCAAGCGCAAGATTTCGCTCATGTGCGACGTCGACGAGGAAGCCGTCGTGGCGGCGGTTGACGCGCCGAGCATCTATGACATCCCCAAGGTCCTCCACACGGAGGGACTCGATGCCTACGTCGTGCGCCGCCTCGGCCTGCCCTTCCGCGACGTCGACTGGACGAGTTGGGGCGATCTGCTGCGCCGCGTGCACCATCCGGCGCACGAGGGTGAGGTCGCCTTCGTCGGCAAGTACGTCGACCTGCCGGATGCCTACCTCTCGGTGACCGAGGCCCTGCGCGCCGGTGGGTTCGATCAGGACTGCCGCGTGCGGATCCGCTGGGTCACCAGTGATGACTGCGCCACCCCCGAGTCGGCGGCGCAGCACCTCGGCGGCGTTGACGCGATATGCGTGCCCGGTGGCTTCGGCGTCCGCGGCATCGAGGGCAAGCTCGGTGCCCTGCGCCATGCTCGAGAGCACGGCATCCCGACGCTCGGGCTCTGCCTGGGCCTGCAGTGCATGGTCATCGAGTACGCCCGCAATGTGGCTGGCCTCGACGGCGCCAACTCACTCGAGTTCGACGAGACCACGCCCCATCCTGTGGTCGCGACGATGGCCGATCAGCGCGAGGTGATCTCGGGGGAGCGCGACATGGGCGGCACCATGCGCCTGGGCCTGTATCCGGCCAAGCTCCTCGACGGATCCGTGGTGCAGCGGGCCTACGACCTGCCGTACGTGGACGAGCGCCACCGTCATCGCTTCGAGGTCAATAACGCCTATCGCTCTCAGCTGGAGGAAGCCGGCCTCGTCATCTCCGGCACCAGCCCCGATGGCCGCCTCGTCGAGTTCGTCGAGCTACCCGCGGACGTGCATCCTTACTACGTCTCGACCCAGGCGCACCCGGAGTTCCGTTCGCGCCCCACGCGCGCGCACCCGCTCTTCGCCGGACTTGTCCGAGCGGCGCTCGAGCGTCGTGCGGCAGGGGTCTCCGCGGCCGCATCCGCGCAATCTTGACCGTGGCCGACGGCGAGTGGACCGGTCCACTCCGCGACGAGGCACATCACGCGGAGTTGCTCGCGCGCACGCCGCATTTCCGGGGCCGAGTGTGGTCTGTGGCGAGCGACGAGGTGCGGCTGCCGAACGGTGCCGTCGTCACCCGGGACGTCGTGGTGCACCCCGGCGCGGTCGGCGTCGCGGCCATCGATGATCGCGATCGGATCCTCCTCATCCGTCAGTTCCGCCATCCCGTGGGCGGATACCTGCTCGAGCTTCCGGCGGGTCTCCGCGACGTCGAGGGAGAGCCCCCCCTGGAGACGGCCCGCCGCGAACTCGCCGAGGAGGCGGGCATCACGGCCACCGAGTGGCACGTACTCGTCGATTTCTTCAACTCCCCCGGGGGATCGACAGAGGCCTTTAGGTGCTTCCTCGCGCGTGGACTGTCCAGCGTGCCGGGTGGGCGTCCGCACACGGGTGAGGCCGAGGAGGCCGATCTGCCTCAGGTCTGGGTGGACCTTGACGTGGCCATCCAGTCGGTGCTGGAAGGGAACCTGCATAACCCCACCACCGTGGTGGGCGTCCTAGCGGCGGGCGCCTCGCGGGATCGCGGCTGGCGGACCCTCCGGCCGGCGGAGGGTCCGATGTGGGATCTCGACATCGGGGCGGCGGGGCCACCCGATGCGGGTTGATGGGGCAGAGTTAGGGCGGGGCCGAGGGGCCGCCCGGGCGTGCTCTCCGCGCTCGACATACGACGCACGGAGGCGAGTGCGATGAAGGTCGGCGTACCCACCGAGGTCAAGAACCACGAGTACCGCGTGGCGATCACGCCCGCGGGGGTCTTCGAATTCTGCCGCCACGGTCACGAGGTCGTCGTGCAATCGGGGGCAGGACTGGGTTCGTCCATCTCCGACGACGAGTTCATCGCGGCAGGGGCGCGCATGCTGCCCACCGCCGATGACGTGTGGGCCTACGCGGACCTGATCCTCAAGGTGAAGGAGCCCATCGCCGAGGAGTACGGGCGCATGCGCCCGGGGCAGATCCTCTTCACCTATCTCCACCTTGCCGCGTCGCGTGAGTGCACCGATGCGCTGCTCACTTCGGGCGCGACCGCCATCGCCTACGAGACGGTCGAACTCGCCGACGGGTCCCTCCCTCTCCTGGCGCCCATGTCCGAGGTTGCCGGTCGCATGGCGCCACAGGTGGGCGCCTATGCACTTCAGCGCGCCAATGGCGGTCGCGGCGTGCTCATGGGCGGGGTCTCCGGTGTCTACGCCGCCAAGGTCGTCGTCATTGGTGCCGGGGTGTCGGGGCTCAACGCCGCGGCTATCGCCCTGGGCATGCAGGCCGAGGTGCTGCTGCTCGACAAGAACATCGCTCGCCTGCGTCAGGTGGACGCGATCTACCAGGGTCACATGCAGACGGTGGCCTCCAACGCCTTCGAGATCGAGAAGGCGGTCATCGATGCGGACCTGGTGATCGGTGCGGTCCTCGTGCCGGGCGCTAAGGCACCGATGCTGGTGAGCAACGAGCTCGTGTCCCGAATGAAGAAGGGCAGTGTGCTCGTCGACATTGCCATCGACCAGGGTGGCTGCTTCGAGGATTCCCGGCCGACCACTCACGCGGACCCCACCTTCGCCGTCCACGACTCGGTCTTCTACTGCGTCGCCAACATGCCCGGGGCTGTGCCGCACACATCGACGTACGCGCTCACCAATGTGACGCTGCCCTACGCCGTGGAGATTGCCGATTACGGCTGGCGTGGCGCATTGCAGCGTGATGCAGCCTTGCGCCCCGGTCTCAACGTCCACCAGGGACAGGTCACCTGCGCCGCGGTGGCCGAGGCCTGCGGGCTGCCTTCCGTCGCGGTCGAGGACGTGCTCGCCTGAGTGCGACGCCGTTAGAGCGCACGGTCGGGGACTACCTCGACCACCTTGTGGTTGAGCGAGGCCTGTCGCGCAACACCGTGGCGGCGTACCGCCGTGATCTCGGGCGCTACGTGACGTGGTGCGCGGCCCGTGGGATCAAGGAGCCCGAGGCCGTCAGCTCGACCGACCTGGCGGACTTCACCGTCGACCTTGCCCGCGGTAGTGACGGTCACCCCGGGCTGGGGCCCGGATCGGTGGCGCGGTGCGTCGTCGCGGTGAGGGGCTTCCACCGCTTCTGCGTCCTCGAGGGGGTCACCCCGACCGACCCGGCACGCTCGTGGCGACCGCCCAAGACCCCCCGTCGACTGCCCAAGGCCATCCCCTATGACCGGGTCGTCTCCCTCATCGCGGCAGCGGCGTCCAGCGAGCCGCCCCAGGGGCTGCGGGATGGCGCGCTGCTCGAGATCCTCTACGGCGTAGGGGCACGGATCTCCGAGGCCTGCGGGCTCGACGTCGACGACATCGACCTCGAGGAGCGTGTCGTGCTCCTGCGTGGCAAGGGGGCACGTGAGCGCCGCTTGCCGCTCGGTGCGCATGCCGCCGAGGCTGTGTCCGGCTATCTCGTGCGCGGGCGCCCTGCCCTCATGTCGCGGGCGACCCCGGCGCTCTTCATCAATTCCCGCGGGTCGCGGCTGAGTCGCCAGAGCGCCTGGGCGGTGATTGCGGCCGCAGCCGAACGAGCCCAACTCACGGGAGTCTCACCCCATACGTTGCGGCACAGCTTTGCCACGCACCTCCTCGAGGGAGGGGCCGATGTGCGCGTGGTCCAGGAACTCCTCGGGCATGCCTCCGTCACCACGACGCAGATCTACACGCGGGTCACGGTGGACACCCTCAGGGAGGTCTACGCGACGAGCCACCCCCGGGCTCAAGCGGCTGGGCCGGGGTAGCCCTCCCAGGGGGGCGGCGTCTGAGAGGATGGCGCGGTCCGGGCGGCTCCCGGGGGGAATGCAGGGGAGGAGGCGCGATGCCGCGGCTTCCGTCGGCCCTACAGGCCGCCCGACGCCTGACTTCCCGGTGCCCGCCCCGCTCGATCACCACGGGCCGGCGCGCGTGATTGCCATGGTCAATCAGAAGGGCGGCGTGGGCAAGACCACGTCGACCGTGAGCCTGGGCGCGGCACTCGCCGGGTACGGGCGCCGCGTCCTCCTGGTGGACTTCGACCCCCAGGGGGCCTTGTCCGTGGCCCTGGGCGTGCCGGCTCATGACCTCGATCGCACCGTCTACAACCTGCTCATGGATGACAACTGCTCGGCAGAAGATGTCATCGTCTCGACGGGTGTGCCGGGCCTCGATCTCATGCCGAGCAATATCGACCTGTCGGCGGCAGAAGTAGCGCTCGTCAACGAGGTCGCCCGCGAGCACGCTCTCGCTCGCGGGCTCGCTGGCCTCATCGATCGCTATGACTACATCATCATTGACTGCCAGCCTTCACTCGGCTTGCTCACCATCAATGCGTTGACCGCGGCCAACGGAGTCCTCATCCCGCTGGAGTGCGAGTACTTCGCCCTCCGCGGCGTGAAGCTGCTCACCGACACGGTGACCAAGGTCCAGGGGAGGCTCAACCCGAACCTCGAGCTGACGGGCGTGTTGGCGACGATGTACGACGCGCGGACCCTGCACACCCGCGAGGTGCTCGAGCGTGTCGTCGACGCCTTCGGTGATCAGGTCTTTCACACGGTGATCAGTCGCACCATCAAGTTCCCGGATGCGACCGTCGCCGGTGAGCCGATCACGGTGTTTGCGCCCAACAGCCCCGGAGCCGATGCCTATCGGCAGCTGGCCCGAGAGCTCATCGCCAAGTGACTCAGACCCCTGTGGCCGGCGAGCAACTCGAACAGGCCGAGGCTGCTCCGGGAGCGGCCTTCTCGGTCACCGTAGGGTCCTTCGAGGGACCCTTCGACCTGCTTCTGCAGCTCATCTCCAAGCACAAGCTCGAGGTGACCGAACTCGCGCTGCATGTCGTCACCGACGAATTCATCGCGCACCTGCGCGCCCAGGGGCCCGAGTGGGACCTCGACGAAACCACGGAGTTCCTGGTCGTTGCGGCGACCCTCCTGGATCTCAAGGCTGCGCGTCTCCTGCCCAGCGGGGAGGTCGAAGACGAGGAGGATCTCGCGCTCCTCGAGGCGCGCGACCTGCTCTTCGCTCGCCTGCTTCAATACCGCGCGTACAAGCAGGTATCGATGCTCTTCGCCGACCGCATGTCGCGCGCGGGGCGGCAGGTGCCGCGGACGGTGGGGCTCGAGCCTCACTTCGCCGATCTCCTCCCCGAGGTGGTGCTCGGACTCGGGCCGGAGGCCTTCGCGGCCCTGGCGGCCAAGGCCTTGGCTCCGCGGTCGGAGCCGGAGGTGAGCGTCAGTCACCTGCACGTGCCGCTCGTGAGCGTGCGCGAGCAGGCGGCCATCATCGTCGGGCGCCTGCGGCGCCAGCGCACCGCGACCTTCCGCGCGCTCGTCTCCGACGCGACGACGACCATGGTCGTCATCGGTCGCTTCCTCGCACTCCTGGAGCTCTTCCGCGAGGGGTCGGTGTCCTTCGAGCAGTTGGCGCCGCTCGGCGACCTCACGATCCGCTGGACCGGCAGCGACGACGGCGATGTCGACGTGAGCGATGAGTACGACGAGGACGGACTCGTGGAATCAGTCGACCTCGTGGAATCAGTCGACCTCGTGGAATCAGTAGATGACGTGACCGCGACGGCAGAGGAGATCCAGACATGACGGAAGTGAGCGCCGACGTGAGCGACGTAGTGACAGTCGAGGAGTCCGACGAGGAGTTGCTGCCGGCGCCGTCACTCGGGGCTGCCCTCGAGGCCCTGCTCATCGTGGCCGTGGAGCCGCAGTCGACGGTCGATCTCGCAGAGGCCGCCCGCCACCCCGTCGACGAGGTGGCCGCCCGGCTCAAGGAGCTTGCGGCCGAGTACGCCAGCCAGGAGCGCGGCTTCGCCCTGCGGGAGGTCGCCGGCGGATGGCGCTTCTACACCAGCGAGTCCTGCTCGGGCATGGTCGAGCGCTGGGTCCTCGACGGCCAGCAGGCCCGGCTCACCCAGGCGGCCTTGGAGACCCTGGCGGTCATCGCCTACCGGCAGCCCGTCTCGCGTGCGCGCATCAGCGCCGTGCGCGGTGTCAATGTCGACGGCGTGCTGCGCACCCTCCAGTCGCGCGGGCTCATCGAGGAGGCCGGCACGGACCCCTCGAGCCAGGCGATCCTCTTCCGCACGACGCCGTACTTCCTCGAGCGCATGGGCATCGCCTCGCTCGACGACCTCCCCGATCTGGCGGAGCATCTCCCCGATCTGGCTGAGCTCGAGGCCGTCATCGACGCGGTCGCGGCGGGGGAGTAGTGGCTGACGAGGGCGTGCGCCTGCAGAAGGTCCTCGCTTCCGCGGGGGTCGGGAGTCGACGCGCATGCGAGGAGCTCATCGCCCAGGGGCGCGTGGAGGTCGATGGTCGCGTCGTGCGCGAGCAGGGGATGCGGGTCGATCCCGTGCGCGCTGT
Source organism: uncultured Actinomyces sp. (assembly GCA_964560615.1). Lineage (GTDB taxonomy): Bacteria > Actinomycetota > Actinomycetes > S36-B12 > S36-B12 > Mxb001. The sequence goes on along the minus strand of CAZLMT010000055.1, from coordinate 5,146 downwards.
CGTGCGCGTCGACGGTGAGCGGGTGCCCACGGCCCCCGACACGGTCGTGATTGCGCTGAACAAGCCGCGTGGTGTGGTCACCGCCATGTCGGATGACCTGGGACGCCCATGCGTGGGCGATTACGTCTCCGAGCGCACCGAGCGGCTCTTCCATGTCGGGCGACTCGACTCCGACACCGAGGGACTCCTTCTGCTCACGAACGATGGCGTGCTCGCCCAGCATCTGTCCCATCCCTCGCACGGGGTGGCCAAGACCTACGTCGCCCTCGTGCCAGGACCCATTCCTCGTGACATCGGAAGGCAACTGCGCGCCGGTGTCGAACTCGACGATGGCCCCGCACGCGTGGATTCCTTCGCGATCTTGGAGGCAACTCCCAACAAGGCGCTGGTGGAGGTGATCTTGCACGAGGGACGCAATCACATCGTCCGCCGCCTGCTCCAGGCCGTGGGCCACCCCGTCGAGGAGCTCGTGCGCACCCAGGTGGGGCCGATTCGCCTGGGCCAACTCCGCCCCGGGCGCACGCGCGTCGTGTCCGGCCCGGAACTCGGCAGCCTCTACACCGCGGCGGGCCTCTAGTCACCGCCGCGGGCCTTCAGTCACTAGGGTGACTCCATGTCCATGAGGGGAATCCGCGGCGCGACGACGCTCCAGGCCGATGATGCCGAGGAGATGACCGAGGCGGTCACCGAGCTCGTCGCGGCGATGCTGGAGCGCAACGACATCACGGCGGACGCGCTCGTGAGTATCCTCTTTACCTCCACTCCAGACCTCCACTGCGCCTTCCCCGCGGCATCGGCTCGGTCTCTCGGGCTCCATGACGTGCCCCTCATCTGCGCGCAGGAGCTCGATGTGCACGGCGCCTTGCCGCGCGTGGTCCGCGTCCTCGCCCATGCGGAGATGGACGTGCCGCGGGCGGAGGTCCAGCACGTCTACCTGCGCGGGGCGGAGTCCCTGCGTCAGGACCTCGCGACATGAGCGTGCCCGTCGCCGGCCCCGTGCTCGTGATCGGCAGCGGGCTTCTCGGTGCCTCGGTGGGCCTCGCCCTGCGACGCGCCGGGGTGCAGGTGTGGCTCGACGACACGGATCCGGGTGCCCTCGCGGAAGCGGTGGCGCGCGGCGCGGGGGAGCCCTGGCGTGACGGAGCGGGAGTGCCGCACCTCGTCGTCGTCGCCGTGCCCCCGCAGTCGGCCGGGGAGTCCCTGGCTCGCGCCAGTGCCTTCGCCGCCGCCACCATCACCGACGTCACGTCGGTCAAGGCGGCCCCGCTCACGGCGGCCCTCGACGCCGGTGCCGACCCCACGCGCCTCGTCGGGGGTCACCCCCTCGCCGGTCGCGAGACATCGGGGGCCGGGGCAGCGCGCCATGACCTGTTTGACGACCGGGTCTGGGTGATCACCCCGCTGCCCGAGAGCGATGCCGAGCGCGTCGAGTCGGTGCACGACCTCGCCATCACGTGCGGTGCCGTGCCGGTCGTGATGTCACCCGAGGATCACGATCGCGCCGTGGCGCTCACCTCCCACGCGCCGCAGGTGCTCTCATCCCTCCTCGCTGCGCGCCTGCTCGACGCGGATCCAGACGCCGTGGTCGTCTCCGGCCAGGGGCTGCGCGACATGACGCGCATCGCGGGGTCTGACCCCTCGCTCTGGCGCGCGATCCTGGACTCCAATGCCGCCTCCGTGGCTGACGTCCTCGAGGCCTATTCGCAGGACCTTGATGACGTCATCGTGCAGCTCCGAGAGCAGAAGGACGTCATGGATGCGCTCGAGCGTGGTGTGGCGGGGCGGCGCCGTATCCCGGGCAAGCACGGAGATGCGGCGACGGCGTACGACCTTGTCCCCGTGATCATCCGCGACGAGCCAGGTGAGCTCGGCCGGCTCTTCGTCGCCGCGGGGCAGCTCGACATCAACCTCGAGGATGTCCGCATCGACCACGTCCTGGGCAAGCCGTCGGGCCTCGTAGAACTCTCCGTGCGACCCGAGGTGTCCGCACGGCTTGCCCAGGGACTGCGCTCGCTCGGCTTCGATGTCCGCGCCTAGGGTGGCATCGTGTCCGGTCTGATCATCGCCATCGATGGCCCTTCGGGCTCAGGCAAGTCGAGCACGTCTCGGGGAGTCGCGCAGCGCCTGGGCCTGCACTACGTCGACACGGGTGCGATGTATCGCGCCATGACCTGGTGGATGCTTGAGCAGGGTGTGGACGTAGACGACCCCGAGGCCATCGCTGCGCGCTGCGGTGAGCCGATCATCGTGCTGCGCGACGATCCCACCGATCCCGGCGTATCGGTGGATGGCCGGGACGTATCCGCGCACATCAGGGATGCTGCGGTCGCCGACGCAGTGAGCCGCGTGGCAGCGGTGCCGGAGGTCAGGGAGCGCCTCGTGCGCAGCCAGCGCTCCATGGTCGACGCGGCGATCACCGCCGGGACGGGCGTCGTCATGGAGGGGCGCGACATCGGCACGGTCGTCCTGCCCGACGCGGATCTGAAGGTGTACCTCACTGCTGACGTGCATGCGCGCGCTGCGCGAAGGGCACGCGAGGAGGCGGAGCGCTCCGGTAGCGCGAGTGTCGCCTCGGCCCACGCCAATCTGGAGTCGCGGGATGCGCTCGACTCGTCGCGCGCGGTGTCTCCTCTGCAGCAGGCGCACGATGCAGTGGCCATCGACGGCACCGACCAGACCCTCGCCGAGGTGATCGACGCCGTGCTTCGTGCGCTACCCCCGGACTCACGATGACCTCGGACTGGCGATGATCTCGGGCGCCACCACGCGCAATCTTCTCGCGCCGATGCTGCACTGGGGATATCGACTACGCGTCCACGGCGCGCATCACTGCCCCAAGCGAGGACCCCTGCTCGTCGTAGCCCCCCACCTCGGTTTCCTCGACGCGACGGCTTTGGCGACTTGCCTTCCCCGACCCGTGGAGGTCCTCGTCGATGCCGGCGCACTCTCCGCGGTCGGGGCGAGACTCCCGGGCCGCATCGTCGTCGATGAGGCCGATCCTGCACCGGCCCTTCGCCGTGCACTGGAGTGCCTGCGCGCGGGAGGTGCCGTGGGTGCCTGGTCCGGTGGCGGACTTGAGCGGGCAGCCGGCTACCTCGCCCTACGCTCCTCGGCCCTGGTCCTCCCGGCTGTGGTGTTCGGCGGGTCAGGGCGACACGCGGGTGACCCTCCCGCCTGGCGCTCGTCGGTCGACGTCGTGGTGGGTGAGCCCTTCGAGGTGTGTGAGGAGGCAGACCCCATGAGGCGCTCCAGCGTGCTCCAGGCGGCCGAGGGGGTGCGGCAGCGAGTGACCGATCATGCGGAGGGCGCCGCGGTGCGCATGGGGCGTCTCGATGGGGTCGCCCTCGCTCCGGATGGGGCGGCACCGGACAATGGTCCGTCGTGACTTCCGACGGCGATTTTCCCGAGGCTGACCTCGACGTCCTGGGCGAGGACGCCCCCTGGGTCGACGACCTGGCCGATGACGCCGTCGACGACGCCGCTGAGGTCCTCGTGGCGGCCGCCAGGGCCGCGGCCATCGCGGAGTTCGGGGAGATCGACGACCTCGACGCTGCCGCGGAAGAGGACGAGCTACTCCCCGTCGTGGCAGTCGTCGGGCGCCCCAATGTCGGCAAGTCCACGCTGGTCAATCGCATCCTGGGACGCCGCGAGGCCGTCGTCGAGGATGTGCCCGGGGTGACGCGGGATCGCGTGAGCTACGAAACGGACTGGAACGGTCGTCGGTTCCTCCTCATGGACACGGGTGGCTGGCAGCGCGACGCCCGCGGCATGGCAGCGCAGATCGCCGCCCAGGCGGAGCGGGCGATGGCAGACGCGGATGTGGTCCTCTTCGTGGTCGATGCCACCGTCGGCGCGCTCGACGCCGACGAGTCCGTGGTGCGCGTGCTGCGCAAGGCCGGCGTACCCGTCCTGCTCGTCGCCAACAAGGTCGATGACGCACGCACCGAGTCCGACGCTGCAGCAATGTGGTCGCTCGGCCTCGGTGAGCCGCATGCCGTCTCAGCCCTGCACGGTCGGGGGAGCGGTGACCTCCTTGATGAGGTCGTAGCGCTCCTCCCCGAAGAGGGTCAGGGCAGGGTGCGCGGCGGAGGGCCGCGACGCGTGGCACTGCTGGGCAAGCCCAACGTGGGCAAGTCCTCACTGCTCAACAAGCTCGCTGGCGACGCCCGCGTGGTGGTCGATTCGGTAGCGGGCACGACCGTCGACCCCGTGGACGAGCTCATCGTCCTAGGCGATCGCGAATGGTGGTTCGTCGACACCGCCGGCATCCGACGCAGGGTCCGAGAGGCGAGCGGCCACGAGTATTACGCGAGCCTGAGGACTCGGGCTGCGCTCGAGAAGTCCGAGGTCGCTCTCGTGCTCGTGGACGCCTCCGAACCGCTGAGCGAGCAGGACCTCCGCCTGTTTTCCCTGGTGGTGGAGAGTGGGCGCGCGCTGGTCATCGCGTACAACAAGTGGGACCTCATGGACGAGGACCGCCAGCGCTACCTCGAGCGCGAGATCGATCGTGAGCTCGTGCAGGTGCGCTGGGCCCCGCGGGTCAATGTCTCGGCCCTCACCGGCCGTCACATGCAGAAGCTGGTGCCGGCTCTCGATGAGGCGCTTGCCGGCTGGGAGACACGCGTTCCGACCTCGCGGCTCAATGCCTTCCTGGCCGAGCTGGTCTCGGCCCATCCGCATCCGCTCCGCGGTGGCAAGCAGCCGCGCATCCTCTTCGGCACCCAGGGCAGCACACGCCCTCCCACTTTCGTGCTCTTCACCACCGGCTTTCTCGAGGCCGGCTACCGCCGTTTCATCGAGCGGCGTCTGCGCGAGGAGTTCGGGTTTGCCGGTACGCCGATCCGCATCAACTTGCGCATCCGCGAGAAGCGCCGCCGCTAGTACCCGGGTGGCCTCGTACGGCAGGCGCTCGGATAGGCTCCTGCGGTTCCCGTAAGCCAGGTTTCCTGGGACTACGGGGCGGCGGGCTGTAGCGCAGCTTGGTAGCGCACTTGACTGGGGGTCAAGGGGTCGCAGGTTCAAATCCTGTCAGCCCGACAAAGGTTTTTCCGCTCCGCGGTTGGGGCTTTGCCCCACCGCCCAGGGGTGCGATCGGGCGGCAGGCATGCTCGCCCGCGCCAGGCCGAAGTCGACGGCTGATCTCATA